>CAISKC010000323.1 GCA_903885895.1 uncultured Legionella sp. | reverse complement strand
TTTGCCGTTCTTCGTAGTATTCTTCAATGATGGCTTGCATAGTAAGCCTCGTGGTTGTATACATAAAATGTCCGTTCTTTATCTATTTCAGCATAGAATGCTACGGAAAAGCAAATTTTATTAGGGCGTATTACAAAATAATGCTAACATCGATATTTTGTCTATTTTCAATAGCGAGTGCTATTTGGAAAATGATGCTGACTATTCCCTGAATCCAATACATGAATAAACTAACTTCTGTAGTAAAAAAACTATGGCATTATTTGGTTACCAAACATCATATGCGTTTTGTTCGGTATCTGATGGTGGGTACCACCAATATGACTGTTTGTGTTACGTTTATGTACATAGGTTCTGCTCTAGGTTTAAATTATTTAGAATATACCGTTTTAGGATATTTGATTGCCATTTTATATAGTTTTTATATGAATTTGCGCTTTACTTTTCGGGTGTCTGGCAACATTACTAAGCGTTTGCTTGCATTTTTTGCGATCAATTTTTTTAATTTGGGTATCGTAGAGCTGATTGAATATGTGATGATCAGTGTTTACCATCTCAACCCAGTATTTGCTATTATATGCGCCATGCTTTGGTACTCCCTTGCTGGGTTTGCGATCAATGCATTATGGGTGTATCGACGTTAGTTTCTTAAGGCCTGATCCAAATCAGCTTGCAAGTCTGCCGTCTCTTCAATGCCTACTGATAAACGAATCAAACCATCAGCAATGCCTATTTTGATTCGATTCTCGAGAGGGATCGAGGCATGTGTCATCAAAGCAGGGTGCTCGATTAAGCTTTCTACACCGCCTAGACTCTCAGCTAAAGTAAATAATTCACACCGACCCAAACAACGTTTGGCTTGTTCTAGACCACCTTTTACCACGATAGAGATCATGCCGCCAAAGGCATGCATTTGTTTTTTGGCTAAAGCATGTTGGGGGTGTGAGGGTAGTCCTGGATAAATCACTGTTTCGATAGATGGATGGTGTTGTAACCACTCAGCAAGATATAAAGCAGAATCACAATGCTGCCGCATCCGTAAGGCTAATGTTTTTAAGCCACGTAACACCAAGAATGCATCAAATGGACTGGCAATAGCACCGCAAGAGTTTTGAAGAAACGCAACTTGTTCTGCAAGATCCTCGCGTTCACCGATAATGGTCACGCCAGATATGACATCAGAATGACCATTTAAATATTTGGTAGCGGAATGTACAACGATATCAAAACCTAATTCTATTGGGCGTTGGACCCAAGGTGACGCAAAAGTATTATCTGCAACAGTAATGATTTGATGACGCTTACCAAGTTCAGCGATTTTTTCTAGATCAGAAATATGTAACATAGGGTTAGAGGGGGTTTCGATCCAGATCATTTTGGTTTTGGGTGTAATGGCTGCTTCGATAGCGGATACCTGTCTTGCATCCACGTAAGAAAAGGATAGATTACTATTCCTTTTTTTCACTTTTTCAAATAAACGGAAAGTGCCGCCATATAAATTTTCAGTAGCAATGATATGATCGCCGGGTTCTAGTAGTTCAATGACGGTATTAATTGCTGCCATGCCCGATGCGAAGGCGTAGGCATGCTTACCGGACTCAAGATTGGCGATGCTGGCTTCTAAAGCAGAGCGGGTGGGGTTTTTGGTACGTGAATATTCATATTCTTGATGGACACCAGGGGCTGATTGTCGATAAGTTGAAGTTGCGTAAATAGGTGTGATGACGGCACCTGTACTTTCATCAGGGTGTAATCCAGAATGAATTACTCGTGTGTTAAAATGAGTCTTCGTCATGTTAGCTCCTGTCAAAATTATCTAAAACACATTATCATATAGTTCGCATGGTCACAATCTACGTTTTTTGGGGCGATATACCTACAAAAGGAGGCAAGCATGTTTTCACTGACCGACTTGGAAGATAAATTATTACGTCCTATTGCTGCGCAAATTATTTTTTTCTTGATGGCCGCATTGTTAAGTTATGAATTGTTATCTGATGCCGTTCAGTATTATCGGATCCATGTTGCATTGAAAAAACAGGTATCGATTCCAGCTCATCCACATAAGTCAAATAAGCCATCTACCATGCAAAAAACGCTGAGTATTCCGATCTTTGGTGACTATCTTCCTAAAGCATTAGTAGATTTAAACGTCAAGCCATCTGGATTAGATTTATTTTTAGTTGGGATTGTTTTTTCGCCCAATACGCAAGAGTCTCAAGCAATCATCAGTGTTCCGGGAAGCAGCACGCAGACTTTTTCAGTTGGTAATTCCGTGCCAGGTGGTGCGAAAATAAAACAAATAACACCGGATGGGGTCTTGTTAGAACATGAGGGTGAATTAGAAAGTTTAAGTTTACCTAAAAATGCATTAATCTTTGAATCATTACCAGTGCCTTTAAAACAGGGTTCTGAATAAATACGAAGAGTATAGAGTAGGTTTTGTTGGTTGTTTTTTGAGGATATGTTTATGCGTCGTTTGCTCATCTGTATCATTGTAGGGTTATTAAGTGCCTGTACTCATAACATGAATTTGCAGGAAGGGATTAAAAGTTTCCAAATCCAAGATTATCGACAAGCATTTATTAGGCTGAGACCTGCAGCAGAAAAAGGTTCGCCTGAGGCTCAATATGCAGTGGGTTATATGTATTACTATGGCCAGGGCGTGATTGAGGATCGTAGAAAAGCTTGGTATTGGATCACGACCGCTGCGCACAATGGTAATGAGGACGCAAAAAATGCGATGAAGATATTGCAAAAAAGTGCCGGAGGGCGGGGTGTGGCTTTAGGGAACCCTGATAATGCGTAAAGGCTGAGAAATAAAGCATAATAGGATCTTCCTAAGGAGGCATTGTTATCATAGTCCCTCAGCGTATAGCTCTTAACGTAGGGCAACATAATATCAAAGATCTTTGCAAAGACGATTATAAAAATCGTACTGTACAGAGATCAAAGATGCAAAACTCTATTTTTTAGACTGGCTTCTAAGGATTCATCATGCTCGTAATTTTTAAAAAAACTCATATAAAATATGCGCCAATTCCTCAGATCAAGTTTACGTCCAAAAAATATTGAATAATGTCTTTCACGGGTTTTGGTAAGCCCAATTCTGCTATCTTTTCTTGATGAAACCAAGTGCCTGATAAATTTGGTTGTAGACTTGTTTGGATGCTATAAGCAGAAATGTTTAAATGAAAATGTGTGAAGCTGTGTTTATAAGTCATGAGTGGTTCTATCGCGTAGGTTGCGATCTCGCGACTGGTTCTGAGATGAGTAGGGATATCGGTGTCTTCGGCGATACTGGGTAAACTCCATAATCCTCCCCAAATACCTTTTAGTGGTTGTTGTTCTAAATAGATTTTTTTATCCTCCGTATGCAAAAGTAAAAACTGTTCATTGCGAATGGGGCGAATTTTTTTTGCTTTTTTTTCTGGATAATCTGATACGACTTGATCGGCAAAGGCCAGGCAGTCGTCTTTTAGTGGGCATATTGTGCAGGTTGGTTGATGGCTAGTACAGCATAGAGCGCCGAGATCCATGATGGCTTGCGTGTAGGCTCGGCAGTCGGTTTGTGGCATGCAGGCATGTGCCAATTCCCACAATCGATTTTCATATATGCGATTGTTCCCTGCGATTTTAAAATAGCGGCTTAATACTCGTTTGACATTTCCATCCAAGATAGCTGTAGGGCGTTCAAAGGCAAGAGATGCAATGGCGGCCGCTGTAGAGGGGCCAATCCCGGGTAAATTCTGCAAATTTATGAGATCAGTCGGAAAGTGACCTTGAAAATGCTCCACAACTTCTTGAGCGGTACGGTGTAAATTCCGAGCGCGGGAATAATATCCTAGGCCGGACCATGCAGCTAACACATCATCTAAAGAAGCATGAGCCAAAGCATGTATATCAGGATAACGTGCCATAAAATTTAAAAAATAGGGGATAACCGTTTTGACTTGAGTTTGTTGCAGCATGATTTCTGAAACCCAAACTCGATAATCAGTATAGGGGTTTTGCCATGGCAAATTTTGTCGCCCATGTTGCCAATACCAATTTAGCAGCGAATCGGTAAATATTTTTATGATCCGTTTTATTCTTGTTGATCCAGTTTTATTATTGTTGATCAAGTTTGATTCTTGTTTATCTAGTTTCATTATTGTTGATCCAGTCTCATTATTGTTGATCAAGTTTTATTATTATCGATCTAGTTTGAATATTGTTGATCCAGTTTTATTATTGTCGATCTGGTTTTAATATTGCTGATCCAGTCTCATTATTGTTGATCAAGGTTTATTATTATCGATCCAGTTTTATTATTGTTGATCTAGTCTTATTCTTGTCGATCCAGTTTTAATATTGTTGATCTAGTTCAAAATTATTTTTACAAGACGTATTGCAATTCATATTGGACAAGTGATAACCTAAATGTATTCCAGTCATGTGGAAGCGAGTAATATTTAGCAGTAAGCTATAAGCATAAGCATTCTTATTTTGATTTAAGCTTTTCATTTGTACTCATTATAGAGAGAGTCGGCCAAGGAGAGCATTATGTCACAAATGAAGTCTTGTATTATCGTTTTAAAGCCTACTTCTTTTTTTACCTCTTTTGTTATAGAACAATTACCAGATTTTGATTGTCCTAATGAGGAAGATTTAGAGTCTGATTATACCGCATATACTTTACCTGTATGTGATAGCGATGAAGCTTTATTAGAACATTTGGAACGTTTGTTTCCATATATGTTTCGCCATGAAGCAGTCAGGTTATTAGGTAAAAGCTTAGCGGCTAAAATCACAGCTGATTTTTTAGATTTTTTATGTTGCTTTAAATTTGAAGTACATTCGCATACCGTATTGATGGAAGAGTCTATTGATGACTGTCATCAATTAGTTTGTGTCAGGCCGCGTGTGGTTGATTTAGAGTGGTTGCCTGGGACGGATGGTGAGCAGATTGAAGTGAGAGGATTCTTGCAAGCATTCAATGCATCACAACCATCGCAAACTGCTTCGGGGTTGGTGCGTAATTTTGATAGATTAGCGGATCTTAAACCATTGGTGCAACGTTATTGTCGACCTCTTTTGCAGCAAGATTTTATGAAAAAAGCGGCGCAGTTGATTCAATGGCCCAGTGTTTCCTCTTTGCAAATGTTTCATCGCTATTTTGCGGTGGAAGTTCATACGCAATTGGTGCATTTGCATTGAAATAGGTTGTGATAAATGTTTGTTGCGCCATTGGTCCAACAAACATTTATATTTATCAAGGCAAAGGATAGTTATCAATTAATCGAACGTCACCCATATACACTGCTGCAAAACGCCGTTGTTCATGGTCTTCCACATAATCAATTTTGATGCCTAAGTTCATCAATTCGGTTTTGATGGCGGAGCAAGATTGATTTTTGTGAAATATCTCGGCAAATTTGTCTGCTAGAGCACGTTCTGCGGGCGTCAAACGATTATTGCGTGAGCTGAATGCTAAGCCACTTTTTTCGCGAATGGTGGGACAAGGTATGATCTCACAATCTAAAAAAAATGCTTTGCTCATGTCTCGAATGAGTTGGTACTGTTGATAATCCTTTTCACCAAAATAACTACGTTGTGGTTTGACGAGTTGTAATAACATCATGACAACTGTCAAAACACCGTTAAAATGGCCTGGTCGATGCAATCCTTCTAAATGACAACTATTTTGAGTTTCTTCAATTCGAAAACGATACCCCTCTGGGTAGAGAGACTGTGTGTCTGGTACCAAACAGTAATCAATCCCAGCTTTTTGCAGTAAGTCCAAGTCTGCTTCTAAGGTCTTAGGGTAATGCTTAAAATCGTCAGCACGATTGAATTGCATCGGATTGATAAAAATACTGGCAATGCTGAGATCGTTCTCTTTACGACAAATTTGGAATAAAGATAGATGTCCCACATGGAGATTACCCATAGTTGGGACAAACCCTAAAGATAGGTTAGGTGCTAATTGACGACGCAGTGTTTGCCAATCTTGGAGATGGTTGATGATTTGCATGGGTTCCCCTAAAAAGAATGTTCTACACTGGGAAACTGTCCCTGTTGCACTTCGGTAATATAATGCTGGATAGCTGTGTCAAATAGAGAGTTGCCGTTAGCAAATTGTTTGACAAAACTGACATGGATATCGCTATATAAACCTAAAAAATCGTGCCAGACCAATACTTGGCCGTCGGTGTCTGGCCCAGCTCCAATACCGATAGTAGGAATGTTGAGTTCTTTGGTAATGCGTGTAGCGAGATCTTTGGGGATACACTCTAATACTAGGGCCGTACAACCAGCTGCTTCTAGTTGTTGCGCTTGCGCTATGATCTTTTCCGCTTGGACTTGAGATCGCCCTTGAATTTTATAACCCCCTAATTGCAAAACTGATTGAGGGGTAAGACCAATATGACCAATGATCGGTACACCAGATGTGACAATATATTCAATGGTTGTGCAAGTGTCATGGTCGCCGCCTTCAATTTTAATGGCTTGTGCACCTGCTTGTACCAATTGTTTGACATGCGTCAGCGTCGTATCGCGTGAGCCACGATGACACAAAAAAGGCAGGTCGGCGACCAAAAACTGTGGTCCTATGCCACGTGCAACAGCAGCAGTGTGCATCGTCATCATCGTCATATCGGCCATGACGGTACTAGTATGCCCATGGACTACCATAGACACAGAGTCGCCTACTAACACACAATCCAATTGACTGTTCGCAATGAGTTTTGCAGATGGGTAATCGTAGCAAGTTAAGACGGTGATTTTAGATGTATTTTTTTTACGGGCAAAATCGTGAAGTTTCATACCGATCTCCTTAATTGTGTACACAGAAGATCGTATCGCAGTTTTTTAGGTACCTGTCTCATGGATCAAGTCCTCCTGTATGTATAATAATGATGTAACCAGTCACCGCGCATGATTGCGTCGGTGCTGGTGTGATCATAATCGATGTTGAGATTCTTGACAATAGGCCTGATAATATCTGTTTGTAAGTAAATAAGGTCTGCGATGATAAAAGATAAACTTGGGATACCCGGTGTGTATAAAGAAATGATTTCTGGGCCAATAGGAGATTTAGAACTCATTATTGAAGTGCCTACTGACGTAGATCCGCGTTATTTAGCGATGTTAGGGCATCCTCATTCTTTGCAAGGCGGTACGATGGACAACAAGGTGGTGACCACCATGGCCAGAGCGTTTCGTGAGTTGGGTATTGCGTCCATTCGTTTCAATTTTCGTGGGGTCGGGCGTTCTGCAGGAGAATATGCTGCAGGATTGGGTGAAAGTGAAGATATGCTGCATATTTTACGTTTATGTGATCGCCCTGATTTGACCGTATTTTTTGCAGGGTTTTCATTTGGATCGTATGTGACCTTTAAAGCATTAACCCAATATCAGTCTGAGTTTACACATACAACGGCTTTAATTAGTATTGCGCCGTCGGTGCATCATTATGACTATTCGCAAGCATTGCAACCTGAAACACCTTGGCTCATTGTGATAGGGGAAGAAGATGAGCTTGTGCCTGTGGATGCGGTGACTGAATTTTCCCAAACGCATCCTACTGCGCCCTCTGTGAGCTATTTTGAAAATACGAGTCATTTTTTTCATGGTAAATTACTGGATTTGAAAACAGTCTTACAACGGCATATTCGTAAGTGGCTCATTCGATGAGCTGTCTTGTGGAAGCGTATACGGCTGCGGTGCAGCGTGGCGATATTCATGATGATCCAGAACAGCGCCGTTTGTTGGCATTACTCCAATGCCTTGTGGACCATTTGCAATCACGGCAAGCTTGGTACCATTTTTTATTACTGAAACAAACGATAAAAGGTTTGTATATATCTGGGCCCGTAGGGATAGGCAAAACCTATATGCTGGATTTATTTTATCAAAACTTGCCTGATAAGCACAAATTACGAGTGCATTTTCTACGTTTCATGCAACAAATTGACCTGAAATTACGCTTTTTGCAGGGGCAAAGTGATCCCATCTTGAAAATAGCAGCGGAATTGGCTAAGCAATACCATGTGATCTGTCTTGATGAATTTATGGTAGAAGATGTAGCACATGCCATGATGTTAGGCGAATTGCTGCAAGCCTTGTTTGCTAAACGTGTGGTACTGGTGACGACTTCGAATACCAAAATAGATGATTTATACCGTGATGGTCTGAATCGTGAGCGGTTTATGCCTGCTATTGCTTTATTACATCAGTATTGTGATGAAATCAATTTACAGTCCGACTTAGACTATCGGTTGGGGAAATCTTTGCATTTGTATGCTTATATCTCTCCGTTGGATGATAAATGTGATCAGCTATTTCTACAGCAATTTCAGACTTTGGCTTTGACGTCTGGTACCAACGAGCCCATTTCAGTGCAATCCAGGCTGATTACGGTGGTAAAAGTGAGTGAGGCGGTTGTGTGGGTTGAATTTGCCATGATTTGCGATATTCCGCGCTGTCAATTAGATTATATTGAATTAGCCGAGAGGTACCATACTATCTTTGTTTCTCATATCCCGAAACTTAGTGACGCGAGTACGAATACGTCAGTGGTTTTATTTATACAGTTAGTCGATGTTTTGTATGATCGCGGCGTTCGTTTGATTATTTCGGCTGCTGTGCCTGCTCAGGAATTATACCAGTCTGGACCTATGTTATCCCAATTCGCTCGTACATTAAGTCGTTTAGAGGAAATGCAGACAGAAGATTATTTAAACAGACATTGCTCTATTGAAAATTGCTCATGAGAATGATTCTCGCTTAGATTTGTGGTATAATAGGTACTGAATATCTGGAGAAATGATGAGTACTTTGGATGATTGGGAACCTGGCGATAGTTTTCGTTTATTGGATTATGGTGACATCAACCAAGCGTTTCGTACTCGACTTTTGGCTATGGGTATGACTTTAGGTGTTGTGGTGCGTGTGATACGCATTGCACCTTTAGGGGATCCCATTCAAATTGATTTACGTGGTGTATTGTTAGCGTTACGCCGTGAAGATCTCCTAGCTCTGCATTGGAAAAAACTATGACAAAACGTGTGCTTTTGGTTGGTAATCCCAATTGTGGCAAAACGACATTGTTTAATGCGTTGACCGGGAGTCAGCAGAAGGTTGGTAATTGGCCGGGCGTGACGATTGAGAAAAAATCTGGCTGGTATGAACAGTCTGCAAAAAGCATTGAAATTGTTGATTTGCCAGGGGTTTACTCATTAGGTTTACCCGATCAAGTCACTGCAAAGGACGCACAAATAACGGCACAAATCTTGGTGAGCGGTGACATAGATCTCATCATCAATCTGGTAGACGCTTGTCATTTAGAACGCCATTTATATTTAACCAGCCAATTATTGGAATTGGGGAAACCCATGGTGGTGGCGCTAAATATGATGGATATCGCTGCGCAAGCAGGTATTCAGATTGATACACAAGCGTTATCTCAACAATTAAATTGTCCCGTTGTTGCATTGCAAGCCCACCGTCAAATAGGCTTAGACCATTTGGATAAACATATTCGTGCTAAGCATACTACGCCAACATTTGATACGGCTTTGCAGGCTTATTTGTCTAGTGATGTGATTCAGTATACGCAGCAAGTACAACGCGACATGCCGATACAATACCCGTCTAGTAACGATCTGACCCTGTATTATGCGTATCGTTGGATGGAACAGAATGCGCAATCTAGTGATACGCTTTCTCCCTCACCTATCCCGGATTTGGATATTATCTTAGCCGATGCACGATATCAGATGGTTCATCAGTGGGTAATGGCCGTGCAATCGAAACGTAGTGATGTCAAAGAGCAATTTACAGCAAAATTAGATCGCGTGCTCTTGCATCGTTTGTGGGGATTGCCTATCTTTTTTGCCTTGATGTATGGTGTTTTTTTTCTGGCCATTGGGGTAGGTGGCGCCATTCAATCAGGATTTGATTTGTTATCCGAAGCTGTTTTTATGCAAGCGCCAGCTTGGCTGATGACACAATGGCATGTCCCAGCTTGGTTGATTCAAATATCTGCTTTTGGTGTGGGACAAGCGTTGCATACCTTGGTAACGTTCATCCCTGTGTTGGCTACTATGTACTTTTTATTGGCTTTTTTAGAGGCTTCTGGCTATATGGCGCGTGTGGCATTTATCATGGATCGTGTTATGCGTAGTTTGGGGTTACCTGGGCAAGCATTTGTGCCCATGATCATAGGGTTTGGCTGTAATGTGCCAGCGATATTGGCGGCACGTACGATGCAAACCGAGCGCGATCGGTTTTTAACGGTATTAATGAATCCCTATATGTCATGCTCTGCCCGTTTAGCGATTTATGCGGTGTTTGTCGCGGCTTTCTTTCCAAGCAAAGGTTACCAAATTATTTTTTCATTATATTTACTTGGGATTGGTATGGCGATTCTGACGGGCTATTTAGCAAGACGAACATTCTTAGCAGGGCCCGCTAGTCCATTGATCTTAGAATTGCCTACTTATCATTGCCCAACTTTACGTAGGCTTGGGAAAGATGCAGGATTGCGATTGCGCTTTTTTTTAGTACGTGCCGGCAAGGTGATTTTACCACTATGCGTGGTGTTAAGTTGTTTGACGATGACCAATATGTATTCATCGATGGTCACGTATTTAGATCAATGGATTATGCCTATTTTTGCGCCCATGGGGATTCATCACGATAATTGGCCAGCTGTGATTAGCCTTATGACTGGTATGTTGGCTAAGGAAGTGGTGATAGGCACGTTGAATAATTTATATTCTCAGATGCATCAACTTGCACATACGTTGCAAATTGTCACGCCAGTGGATTTTTGGCAAACCAGTCAGCAAGCACTCGCGACCATGTATGAGCATTTTAAAATCTTGTGCGGTTTATCCGGTGGCCAAGCAGATATCCAGGCAGCCGGTATGGCATTGCCTGATTTACTCCAGCAGTATTTTGGTTCTGCTATAGCAGCTTATGCTTATTTATTATTTATCTTATTGTATATGCCTTGTGTGTCAACTATGGCAGCTATTCGGCAAGAAGCGAACCGGCGTTTAATGTGGTTTTCGATCGTATGGTCTTTAGGGTTGGCTTATAGCGCTGCTGTCATTTTTTATCAAATCGCATCGCGGATAGTGCTGGTACCTTCTTTGTTCCTTTATTTTGGTGGGGCGGGTATTTTGGTTGTGTTGCTCATAGGGATAGGTTTGCGTTATGTCAAATCGGAGGCGCGCCGTGCTTTCAGCAATTCGTAGTTTTATCCAAGATCACCGAATGGTGAGTATTGAGCAATTAAGTCGAGAGTTTTGCGTCGCTGCCGATGCGTTGGGACCGATGCTTGAGATCTGGATCAACAAAGGGTGTATTCGTAAAGCCAATCAGAAAAAAAATTGTGGGTCTAGTTGCAATGCCTGTCATGTACAGCGCATTACCTACTATGAGTGGTGCCTTTAGCACCACTCTGATTTATGATTGTTAGGCAACATATGTTAATGGTGATGTTTTTCTTCCCATTTATGCACCATGCTATCCATTTTTTCTTTTTGTTTTGCAGAGAGTGTTTGATAAATGTCGTGACGTTCTTGTAATTTTATTCTAACAATGGCGCCATCTTCGTGTGTGATTTTATCGGCAAATGCATCGAGTTTTGATTCATTCATCGTACCAGAATGAAATGCTTCATTAATTTGTTTGCAAATGACATCCAATTCTCGATGTTTGACAGCAATTTCCATTTTAGCTTTGTGTGCGTAGGCTTTCACTTTTACTTTTTGTGCGGCATCTAAGTGAAGTTTATCGGCAACTTTCACGACCCAATCCCCATTATGCATAGCATGGCATGCTAGTGCAGCAGGTGCTTGTGTTAAGGCTAATGTTAAGGCTAATGCAGACAATCCTAAGAATTTAACAGCCATGTTCTTTCTCCCTGGTGTGATATGATTTACTCATTTAATATAGAGTACCTATTGAGGCTTAGCAAGCTCTTCAGCCAGCAAGTCTAATAAAGGGATAAAATTCCATTGTTGCTGTGGAGTTGCGTGGAAATTTAATGCCATCAAAATTGGTTAGAGCAGGAAATAGAAAAGTTCCTGAGGTTGAAGCGACGCTTGGTGGGGGTATGTTAAATGTAACCAAAAATGCGTGTCCGGATGTATTTTGCCAACCATTTTCGAAATTGCCTACAAGATGAAACGAGAAGGGTGCTGCGGTTGTTATGCCAGGAAAATAGCACCCGTTATACGCTGGGTAAGCATCACAGTGTGTCATGACATCTATGCCGGGCGCAAATACGGCTATGTTAAAAACACCCGTAGGGGCTAAAAGTTGATTGAGTGTCATGGTGACAAGTAAATCTCTATCAGTAATTTGCGTGATTTCTGGGAAAACTAATTGTCCACGATAAAGTGTGGGCGCTGGTTGAGATTGGCTCATAGCAATTTGGCAGATGATGAGCATGATACTTGTAATGACAAGTTTGGTGAGAGAAGTCTGTTGCATAAATATCCTATTTTATTGAGCTTGTTGATATGTCTTAATCATATCCAACTGTGCATATGACTGCATTCGCAAAATTATGCCCAGTTAATAAAGGGTTCAAAACTAGTGTGTTAGACGATGGAAGCGTGCCTTGTCCTAGGTAGAAAAAACGGTAACCTATTTCTATGGGTACTAGCCCAGTTTGTACTTTGAGTCC
>CAISKC010000322.1 GCA_903885895.1 uncultured Legionella sp. | reverse complement strand
CTCAGTAAAGCCAGAAAGTTTTCCCAGAGCTTATTTAACGTTCGTTTGATTTTCAATACCGTGGGCGCGCAATTTCATGACCGTTTTTAAGAGACCCGTCGGGGCCAAGCTAGGTTACTAATTTTTTTTAAGTCCGTTACATTTTTTTGGAATCCCAATCCCTGCTGGGAATTCAATCATTCGCAAACAAATGATTTGTTTTGGGCTGAAGCATTTCTTAGATTCTTAGCTCTGTCTGTGCGCTAAATCTGGTTAGGTTTCAACAATGTTAATGTAGATTTGATGTATATATATGAATTAATGAGTTTGATTGCAAACAGTTCGTAAACGCAAGTTTGGTTTGCGGTCACCTGAAATTTTTTCACAAGCAGCAAACAACTTTAGGCAAAAGCATATTATTTGAAAGCAACCAAGAGCAATTTATCCTTCAAATTTCAATGAAGACTTGTATCTTTTGGTGAGGAACTATTTTGTTTCATTTGTTTCGCTTTAGTCAATTACTTTGTTTTAAATCATTCTTCACTTGTTTACCATACAGATACAATAATGCTACAAAGGAAAGATATAAGCAAATTTATAGTGACACCCAGAGTAAATAATGTTTGAAATCATCTTATTCTGAGTTTTCCGATGCTATCTCACCTGGATCGGAGCACTTCATTGGTGATAAAGATGACGGAGACAGGATCAACCGACAATAGAATTTCCGCCGAGAATAACCACCTAGCCCTGTGTATCTCCATTTCTTGCATGTCTTGTTGCAACAAACTGCCCAGAAACCGTCATCAGATATAACATCGGCGTCTTCCACTCTTGCAATTGCAGAAGTTGTCATGACAGGCTCATAGGGAACGGGCTCGGGCATATCAACAGGAATGTTAACAACAACAGTGGCATCCAGAGTAGAATGTTCGCTCGCCATGCTCCCAGTTGTCTCATCCGACTCATCATTATCAACACTCACTTCTGGGGCTGCTCTTTCTTTCAGGCTGAATTTGATAACCTCGGTGGGAAAATGTGGTAAATGAGCAGTCAACAAGCAGGGCTTTGAATTGTCGTGAAAATAAGATTCGCAGTTACCATTTTGAATTCTTCTTTGGCTTTGTTGACGCGACCATGTAAGTAGTTAAGAGCCATTTGGCGTGCGTAACTGTGAGTCCTCGCCACCGAATCAGACCACAACTTTTCCATAATTCTCACGTCACAACACAAATTAAAATACGAACTCATACAGAATTGAAGGCATAACATCTTTTCGGATCCTTTGCGCTCGCATTTAATATTGCAACGCTCCAGCTCTTTCTTGAAAAACGGGAATTGCTTGAGGGTATTCACCGTTTCAAGAATTTCACCACTAAATAACTCGGAAACAGGTTTTGCAGGATAATATCGTCCAGGAATAAGATATTTACGATTTTCATCCATGTAATCATTGATTGAGGTGAAAAGGCTCGTCAGCTTCTCGTGTTTTGACGTACTAAAAAAAGAATATTACACAATGCACGTGAGTGAGTGACGAAATTTGAAAATTCAAAAAAACTTGAACGAATGTGGAGGCGCCGAATTGCAGCAACAATTAACATAATGTGATTCATTTACCTTACAATCGGCGCATCCACATTTTGAAATCTTCGATAATGGCACACTTCACAGAACCCGGTTGGTAAAACTTTGGATAACATTGTGTAAGTACTATTTTTGAATATTTTCTTCAGCAATTATTTTAGTATTGACAAAGTTACTACAAATAATTTGATTTGATTGATTATTTTTGCCTTAGATCGGACGCAATCTCATAAATAGTAGTTGCTAAATTTGAACTTTCAAATAAAAATAAATTTGAAGACGGTGATAATTATTGTTAAAAAAGCGCCCCCTCGAGTAATTTTTCTGTACAAATATCGTG
>CAISKC010000321.1 GCA_903885895.1 uncultured Legionella sp. | reverse complement strand
ATGCCAAGAAAATTGACATTCAATCTCTTATCAAGCAATTACTTGATGACCACACAGCCGGTGATGATGACGGCGAGGGTGAAGGCGATGGCGAAGACGGTGACAATGAAGGCAAAGGCCGCCCTCGTCTGAGTGAAGAAGAAAAAGCAGCTATCCGTGACGAGATCAAGGAAGCTATTTTATCGGCTGCACAGACTTGTGATGCTGGTAATATTCCAGCTGGTGTCAAACGCATGATCCAAGAGCTTACTGAGCCACAAATGGACTGGCGTGAACTTATTCGTCAACAAATCGAAAGCACAATCAAGAGCGACTTTACTTGGATGAAGTCAGGACGCAAAGGCTGGGACATGGATGCTATTATGCCCGGTATGAAAACACAAGAGGCTATTGACATCTGCTGTATGATTGACATGAGCGGTTCGATCTCGATGGAACAGGGTCGTGACTTCCTTAGCGAAATCAAAGGCATTATGGAAACATTCCAAGACTACCGTATCCATGTAGCCTGCTTTGATACCCACGTGTACAACATGCAATTGTTTACCAGCGATAACTTGGAAGAAATCAGCGAATACGATATCAAAGGTGGTGGCGGTACTGACTTTGATTGTATTTTTACACATCTTAAAGATGTTGAAATTGAACCCAAAAAGCTGGTAGTGTTTACAGACGGCTACCCATGTGGTTCATGGGGAGATCCATTGTACTGCGACACAGTATGGATCATCCACGGTGACAAGAATCCCGATCCACCGTTTGGTACGTTTGCGTTGTACAACGAAAACTAATTTAGCCAAAACCTAGTAAATCCCCGGATATTTTTATTCGGGGATTATCTTTTGTGTTAAATATCTGTATGGAAAATACTAACTTAAACATATCTATTACAGACCTTGCTACAATCAGAGATCTTCTTGATACAGCATGTACCAGGGGTGCGTTCAAAGCAGAAGAAGCCAGATCTGTCGGCGAAGTTTATGAAAAACTTACCAATTTCTTGCAAGCAATAGTTAAACAAGCCGAAGCAGCACAACAAGCAAATCAACCAGCTGATCCACAAGGAGAATCACAATGATTAAACATATAGGCAAACACGGTGACCGTAAGGTTGCAATTATATTTCGCGAAGTACCAGGCGAAGAACACATGGCCCTGATTATCTATCCAGAGACTCTGCCAATTTCAATGCATGATGCTATTATGAAAGTAATTGAATCACCATCCGGCCAGACTGCAGAGAATCTTGGCGATGCATTATTCCGTACATTATTCGCAGACGGACGACCAATGCTGCAAACTTTGCATGCAGAACGCATGATTAAGAAAGTTCAAGCTAAACAAATTGTCGTAACTCCAAATGCCACTAGCCATGTTAATCTTGAAGAAATGAACAACATTATTCGCAAGATGAAACTAGGCAACGAAGCAATCAAAGAAATGGCTGACTTAGATTCTCAACGCGGAATGACCGGCAAGGCTAAACGTCGGGATGATTACGGTCGTGAAGTTGGTGCACCTATTCCACAACGAATGCAGGATGTTGCTGGTTCAGATGCTGCAAGAGCATTAGATGACACCAGCTTGGCAGCTGATCGTATGCGTCAAGCACAACGCATGGAAGCAGAAGCTAGAGGGTTGCTGGCAGAATCAGCAAGACTAAAAGCCGAAGCAGAAGTCATGGCAGGCATTGTTAGTCCTGAGCTTACAGCATCAGCACCTAAAAAACGCGGACGCAAAGCAAAGGTTGTTGCCGCCAATGCAGCTTGATCATGATTTTATGAAGCAATGGGAACAGATTGTCAACGATGTCGACAAAGATCACTGTCCCATTAGCTGCGTTAAGAAGGTAGTATTCAAGACTATTGATCGTAAACAGAAAACCATAAACTTACGTAGTTTACGCAAGCAAGGGTTTGATGCTGATAGTCTTGAAAATGCAGTATCTCAATTTATAGAAGAAAATGAATCGTCTATTGCTTCAATGGAATTAGTATTAGATGTTGAAGCTGTTGCCGAACTTATTCAACCCGAAACCGACAAGCTACTTAAAGGAATTTAATGGAAGTCCGTCTAGTCTCAAGCTCTGCTCCTACAGCAGAGTTTGCTGACCAGGGCATTGACAATGTGCAAGAACTTATTGCATTTTGTGCCCGAGTTAGCAATCCCTCAAATCAACTCAACACAGAAACAAGCGAAAAGCTAATCAATTATTTGGTTAAACATGCTCATTGGTCACCACTTGAAATGGTTTCTGCTTGTGTTGAGATCACAACCACCCGCGACATTGCACGTCAAATCTTGCGACATCGTTCGTTTGCGTTCCAAGAGTTTAGTCAACGCTATGCTGATCCAACAAAAGATCTTAGCTTTGAATTGCGTGAAGCCAGATTGCAAGACACAAAGAATCGACAGAACTCAGTTGAACTGAATATGGAAAATTCCGAACATCGAGAACTTGTGCGTATTTGGAATGAGAAACAACATGCAGTTATTCGTGCTGCGAAAGATGCATATACCTGGGCTGTACTTAACGGTATTGCTAAGGAACAGGCTCGTGCTGTTCTTCCTGAAGGCAATACAGTAAGTCGCTTGTACATGAACGGAACATTGCGTAGTTGGATTCACTTTATTGAATTGCGTAGCAGCAACGGTACACAAAAAGAACACCAGGTAGTTGCTCTTGCCTGTGCCAAGGCCATTGCAGCAATCTTCCCAATGGCT
>CAISKC010000320.1 GCA_903885895.1 uncultured Legionella sp. | reverse complement strand
TCATGACTGTTAGTGGATCGTTTTGCATTTGAAAATAAGTTCATTAATTTTTGTGCCTCACGAAAAGTGTGATTGGCTCCCAATTCGGTTTGTATTTTAACAAGGTCAGGGTGAGAAGCATCACCAAATAATGAGCGAATACTTGGCGTGTTTGTCCATTTACATAATTTACATACTTGACGTGGGTATTCCTGCGAACGTGAACACCGATTCTTGTCGATCGTGAACACCTAATATTGTAGTACTTTTGCAAGCGAAGAAATTATCGCAGAGTGTTCACGATGACGCAACGTCTCTGTTTCGCATTGACGGCCCTTTTAGCTCTATTCGATGAGCATGTTCAGTCAGCCTGTCGAGTATGGCATCGGCAATGGTTGGCTCACCAAGATAGTCATGCCATTTTGCAACCGGAAACTGACTTGTGATGATGGTTGCTTTTAGTTGATACCTGTCTTCAATAAGATTAAATAGATCGTGACGTTGCGCTGCATTAATTGACGTCAACCCAAAATCATCAAGAATCAGTACATCATCTTTGTGAAGTTGTGCCATCAATTTGGCATAGCTGCCATCCGCGTGCGACATCGCCATCTCTTCTAAGAACCGCGTTAATAACAAATAGCGCGTCTTAAAGCCCTGGCGGCACGCTTGATTACCCAGAGCACAGGCCAGATAGGTTTTCCCACACCCAGTAGATCCTGTTATTAGCACGTTGTGGTGATGACGCACAAAGTCGCATTTTGCAAGCGCCATCACTTTGGCTTTTTCTAATCCACGATCACTTTTATAATTAATATCTTCAATCGATGCGGCCTGTCTAAGCTTGGCACGTCGTTGCAAGTTCTGAACACGATTAGCTTCTTTTTTTAATAATTCACGGTCTAGCAATAGGCTTAGGCGGTCTTCAAAACTCAAGTCAGCATGCTTTGGATGGCTTTGCTGTTCGCGAAAAGCCTCTTGCATACCACCCATTTTAAGCTGCCCCATTTGTGCTAATATGTTTTCATTGTTCATTTTTTCGCTCTCTTCTGGTTTTGGTTTAATGGTAATACTGGGAACCTCTGATATTTTCATGCGCCAAGACGGGTGCGCTTACCGCTGTGACTTGATTGGTTAACGCCGACTGGTCAAGGTTATTCTCAAGAATCGATGCAATGCTTTTACTGCTGTAGGCTCCTTGAATCACACCGTAGGAACAAGCCTGCTCTAAGCGAGCTTCACCATATTTTTTTGTTACACTGATGAGTCCCTTGCATGAGCGATAAGCTTGTTCTGGGTGTAATTTATCATCAAATATTTTTTGTACAACAATCTGTGTGTTGACACCTATTTGCGAAGCCCATTGGAGGAAACGCGCCTTTGATTGTTTGTTGTGTTGTTGATGACTTTTGGGCATGTGATGACTAATCGTTGACTGGCCATCAACCACCGTTGCATAGAGATGCAATGCTATTTGTCCGCCCTCAAAATAACATTCAACAGTATGTTGGTTAAACCATATATCAATCAGCTCACCAGAGTATCTATGTGGCACGCTATAAAAGTGGTTGTCCAGCATGACATGATAGTCCATGCCCGCCCTAAACGACTTGTATTTTTTAAATTGATAACCTTCTGCTGGAAGTGCTTTCAGTGCTGGTTTATCGATCGCTAAAAAAACTGATTCACGGCATCCAGATAATTTCTGGAATGGTTTTTGGTTAAGTATGGTTAACAAACGCATGATTTCAGCATTCAGTTCTGCAAGACCTACAAAGGTTTGGTGGCGCAAACGCGCGAGTATCCACCGCTGAACCACTTGAACCCCTGATTCAACATTGGCTTTATCTTGGGGACGATAGGGTCTTGCAGGGAGCACCGCTGTTGCATAATACTCGATAAATTGTGCGTAGCTTGGGTTGGTGTCTGGGTCATATCTACATGATTTACTAATCGCTGAGCGAAGGTTGTCAGGCACCACAAGGGCTGGTACCCCATTAAAAAATTCAAACATACGTCGTTGTGAGCCTATGAAGTCAGGCAGCTGTTGTGACCATGTGGCTTCTGCAAATGTATATTTTGATGCGCCTAATACGCCAACAAAAATCTCAGCCGACCGTATCTGGTTTGTTTCAGGGTCAATAATGTCCATCGTGACGCCGCTGTAATCAATAAAAACTTTATCACCCGCCGGATGCGTTTGACGCATGGAGCGTTTTAAGCTTTTTTTATATAACCGGTAATGATGGCAATAGCGAGAATAACTTAGTGCGTTTTCTTGCTCTAATTGGTACTCGTCCCAAAGTAATTGCAGGGTTATCCCTTTGCGGCACAGTTCTTGATGAATCTTTGCAAAGTTAATGGTATCGATTGCAGTACTTACGCAGGACTTCACTGGCATGGAGAGTTTTAATCGTGCGAGCAATGTTTTTTCATCTATATCGTTTGGCAGTGGCCAAGATATATTGCTATTTAACGCTCGATTAACATATTTACTGACCACTCCCACCGACACCTTTAAACTAGCCGCAATTTGGCGCGTGCTTAATTTAGACTCAAAGTGTAGGCGAATAATTTGTGTTATTTTTCGCATTGAGGTTCCTTTTGCTGACATTATTTATCTCCAGTTAAACTTAAGAGTTTAGCTGGTTCTAATGCTTGCAAAAGCCTGTGCCCATGCGGAGTGATGGCATCGTGAACACCTATTCCTGTTTTTTTTGAAAAGTGTTCACGATCAGGCAAGAATAGGTGTTCACGATCAAACAAGAATCACTGTTCACGATCGACAAGAATAGGTGTTCACGATGGGCGAGAATACCCAGCTGACATCCTTAAAGTATATCTCTCCTTTTGAAACGTGTAATGGAGTGGCTTTTAGACTGTCTATAATATCGTGCGGAACAATAATAACATTTAATGCCTGTTGGCATTTCCCGATATCTTTAGATAAATTTGGCATGGCTTGTGTCAAACCATTTACCATGTTCACGATCGTGATCGATAAGCCTAAAATAAACGCAAAATCCCCGACAGTAATTGTCCCATGTACTCTGAAATAAATTAATCCAGCCATTAAAAGAGCAATAAGCACGGTGTAAATCATGTTTTGGAAAAAGTCTGTGTACATTATTCGTTTTTGCAATAATTTATCTTGTTGTCCAACAGTGTTAACGACTTCTTCAATACGGTTTTTTTCAAATAAAGTATTAGAAAAAATCTTGGCGCTAACAATGTTAGAAATGCGTGACCTTGCGGCAAGCCTGCGTAAAAAAATATTTTTAAATTTATGCCTTTAGGGGTTGACAGGGTTTTTGTGTGTTTTTTATAAATTGACGTGTAATT
>CAISKC010000319.1 GCA_903885895.1 uncultured Legionella sp. | reverse complement strand
GACCTCTGCTCGACCTTGATTGATCATCGGTTCAATCGTAAAGGTCATGCCTGCTTCTAACACCAATCCCGCGCCTGGTGTTCCATAATGCGTAATTTGTGGTTCTTCATGCATTTTTTTGCCAATACCATGTCCACAATATTCGCGTACCACAGAATAATGATTCTTGGTGGCGTGGGTTTGGATAGCATGCCCGATATCCCCAATGGTTGCTTTAGGTTTGACGACAGAGATGCCGTGATAAAGACATTGTTGTGTGACCTCTACTAGGCGTTGTGCATGGGTCGGGACTTCCCCAATACAAAACATTTTACTGCTGTCTCCATAATAGCCTTCATAGATGACCGTGATGTCGACATTCAGAATATCGCCTTTTTTTAGAATTTGTTTCTCAGAAGGCATACCATGACAAATCACATGATTCAATGAGGTATTAACAGAATAGGGGTACCCATATTGGCCTTTGCTACCAGGGACTGCCTTGAGCGTATTGCGAATATAATCTTCGCAGAATGTATCGATTTCCATCGTGGTGATGCCAGGCGCCATGATCTGAGTGACGGCTTCGAGGACTTGCGCAGTTAATTTGCCTGCAACGCGCATTTTTTCTATTTCTTCTGGAGCTTTGGGAGTGATCATCATAAATACCTTATGAGCTTAATCTGTGCCGTGTTGCCGGCGATAATGTTCGAGAAATTGTGCAATCTTAGTAATCGCATGCTGAAGTTCTTCCTTATGCGGTAAAAATACCACCCGCAAATGATCTGGATTAGGCCAGTTAAATCCGGTGCCTTGGACGACTAATACTTGTTCTTTGATCAATAATTGATAAATGAAATCCCGATCATCTACAATCGGGTACATTTTAGAATCTAATTTTGGAAAAAGATACAAAGCAGCCTTGGGTTTGACGCAAGTCACTCCAGGGATAGCGGTTAGCATATCATAAGCCAAATCGCGTTGCGTATAAAGTCGTCCACCTGGAGCAATATGATGGTTGATGCTGGTCGTACCTGTTAAGGCTGCTTGGATAGCAAATTGTCCGAGCACGTTGGAGCATAAGCGCATGGATGCTAACATATCCAATCCGTTGATATAATCTTCAGCATACTTCTTTTGACCAGAAACGACCATCCATCCTGCGCGATACCCACAAGCCTGATAGTTTTTAGATAAGCCGTTAAAAGTAATAAATAGCACATCGTCTGCCAAAGAAGCCATTGCAGTATGCTCAGCACCATCATACAGAGTCTGGTTATAGATCTCATCAGAAAAAATAATTAAATGATGTTGTCTGGCTAATTCTATGATGCCATTGAGAATTGCCTTAGGATATAAAGCCCCTGTAGGATTATTGGGGTTTATGACGACGATGGCGCGAGTACGAGCTGTAATTTTAGCGCGTATGTCATCAAGGTCGGGGAACCAGTCTGCTTGTTCATCACAATGATAATGGACAGGATGTCCACCAGATAAACTGACAGCTGCTGTCCACAATGGGTAATCAGGTGCAGGGATCAAGACTTCATCCCCATTGTTGAGTAAGGCATTCATGCTCATGACAATCAATTCAGAAGCGCCGTTTCCAACGTATACATCATCCATGCCGATGCCATGCACTTGTTGTTTTTGCATATCTTGGATGATTGCAGCACGGCAGGCGTGCAGACCTTTCGAGTCACTATAGGCTGCTGCAGAACTCATATTATGGCGCATATAGTCTAAAAGTTCGGCAGGTGGGTCAAAGCCAAAAATACCTAAATTACCAATATTTAATTTGATAATTTTTTGGCCAGCTTCTTCCATTTGCTTGGCTTTTTCTAAAACGGGACCACGGATGTCGTAACATACGTCCCTAAGTTTGTCAGATTTCTGAATTATATGCACAAACAATTTCCTCGTTGAGTAAGTTATTATAGCTTACAATTAAAAAAAAAGCATGTGGCCTTGCGAATAAATCGTGTTTGTTAATGGGGATTTGGCCATTTTATATAAGAAGAGGCCCTAGAGGAAATGATGCCAATTTTGGACTAAATATTCTAAGTAAAAATTAAAGTAATTAGGCAGCGTCCGAGTGCTGTGCAAATACATCCGTATTAACGTAATGCTCGACTTTTCATGGAAGAATCCTCTCCAGGTATGTCAGCTTAAGATGACGTACCTGGCGTATGTTGAGACTTAATTGACTCGAATATTGACAAATTGCCAAGGATCCGTCAAATCAAGTTGTTCTTCACGTTCGGGGAAAATGGCACCGCGATCTTGTAATGGCGTCCAATCGGTATAATATCCTTTTACTTTACCAAGATAAGGCATGGCAATATCCATAATGAATTCGTGATCCATATCTTCTGCTTCTACCAAGCCAGCATGGGGATTTTCAATGGCCCACAACATGGCGGATAACACCCCTGCAACAACCTGTAAACTGGTAGCATTATTATAGGGCGCAATGGTACGTGCTTCTTGCACCGACAACGTCGATCCATACCAGTACGCGCCTTTTGCATTACCCATCAAGAGCACGCCTAATTCATCGATACCATGAACGATTTCATTAAAAATAATGCGTTTGTGTTCTTGCTCTTTCCATTCTGTGCTACCAAGTTCTAGCATAGATAGCAGTGCGTCAGGGCATGCGCAATAAGCATAATGTACTGTAGGACGATAGAGTATTTCTTCTTTGTCTTTTAAGGTTAAGAAATTTGAAAGCGTAATGGTTTCTGAATGTGTAATCAGTAATCCTTGAATAGCCCCAAGTGTAGGTGTCCAAGAGCGTACTTTGGTGCTTGCGCCAGGTCGTGCAAGGTAAATGGCACATTTTGACCCAACAGTATGGTGGTATGCATCAACTGGCCAGTGTGCTTCATGCGTCCCCCAGCCCAATTCAGCAGGTTGGATCCCTTCTTCAATAAAACCGTCCACTGACCAAGTGTTGACAAATTCACCAGGCATTTTAGGTTGATTGGTAATTTGCGTATCGTGTTCGGCAACATGAATGGCTTTGATATCCAATTTTTGAGCTAGGGTTGCCCATTCTTGTGAGTTCTTAGGCATGGTGACACGCAGGTGATTATCTTTTGCCATTTTTAATAATGCTTGTTTGACAAAATGCGAAGCCAAACCAGGATTAGCGCCGTGCGTTATGATCGCAGTTGTTTTGATTTTTCCTTTTAGATGTAAGATATTTTCGCGGCGCATGTAATTCGTGCGCTCCGCCAAAGGTTGATTGGCGATCGACACGTTTTCTTTCCATAACTCATTGGCTGTGTCGATGTATAAGACCTCTTTACTATCACAAAGTTCGATCAACGAGGCACTCGAAATATTGGTAGATAAGTTTACGAGGAAGTCACCGGGTTGTAATTGTTTACCAATGATGTTTTTATAATTTTTGGCCGTGATAGTATGTAATTGAAATGCCACGCCAACTTCCTCAGCAACTTTTGCTCCGGCGTTGTCGCCAGCGATAATCGTGACTTGATCCTTTTGTAGGGTCAATTTTTCTAAAAGACAAGGTAATAATGCTTGCCCGACACTGCCAAACCCTAAGAGAATAATGCGATGTTTGAATTTAATTTTTCCTTGTGAGCTAGGTTTTTTATTACTTTTTTGTTTGGTTGATGCCATCATCCGCTCCTAATATTTATAGCAGTATTACTTTTAGCATAGACTATTTTTTAGCTTTGGTTGGTAATTAGGATAATGGTTGGTGATGATGATTTATTTGTTTGTTTCCATATTGTTTATTTCGTGTAATATTCTTGCAATACTGGCTGGTTGTGAAATGAATGGGCAATGACCGCTATTCAACGTGATGATCTGTTGCATGGCTTGGCGCTGGATGAATTTGTCTTGTGATGCGGGTTCTATGATCAAATCTTGTGTGGTTTTGATGTAATATTTCGGAATGTGTTGGAATTGTAGCAAATCATAATCAAGCTTGTTGTAAGCAAAAATAATGGGTTCGGGCACCATGTTGTGGATAGCTTGTTCGGCTGCCGTTTCATCAGCGTCTGCCATAAATAAAGCTTGAATTGGCGCTTTATCATCGGGGTTGGATAAACCGGTGGCATTATCCAGTGGCGCTGATAGATCAAAATGATGATTATCTTGATCGCTTAATAAATCAAACGGTCTTTCTCCCGGCCAAGGTATCACTGCTGCAATATATACCAAGCTTTTAATTTGCGTGCCACAACTGGCTATGGCTTGAGTGATAATAGCGCCAGCTTGATTATGGCCTACTAATATCACCGGTTCTGGTTGTTGGTTGACGACCTGGCAGACTTTTTCCACAGCGGCAGATAGTGTGGCGTCTTGGGGTGCTACACCGTCATGTAAGCGGCCAGGGGTGTCGACTGTCACAACGGGATAGTCGTTATCTTGCAAATACTGCTGAACAGGTGCCCAAACGCTGCTGGTAAATAATGCACCATGCACCAAGATCATGGTTGGATGTGCCGCAGCATGGACTGGAGATACGTAGGTTATAATGCCGGCGATGACTAAAGCTGGTAATTTATGAAATAGGGACATGGTTTACTCTTAAAATGATATCAAAAAATGTTGTCGTTGCGAGCGTTAGCGAAGCAATCCAAAGACATTATAAATGCTGATGATGAACGGGTCTACTTCAATATTTCAGATGCACGCGTTCAGGTCAGTGGATTGCTTCGTTCATCCTCGTAAAGATAGGCCCTAATGTTTTCAGATCAAATTTATAGTATAGTGCTGCAATAAAATTCACCAGGGGTGCTTTGAGATCATCAAGGCTGAGAAAAACCCTTATAACCTGATCTGATTAATATCAGCGGAGGAAGTGTGTTATGCAAAATAGATTTTTTAATTTATCACGTTCTATAACAATCATGCGTCATTCGGAGTCTCTTTGGAATGTATCCGGAAGAGTTCAAGGCCGATCCGGCGATCCAAGTATTACGCTCTCTTCTACAGGTCGTCTGGCTGCGCAATCACTTTTAATGCCAAAGCCTCATGTTTTGGTCTCAAGTCCTTTGCTGCGTTGTAAACAAACTGCAGAAGCATGGTTTGATACACCTTTTGATAGGCTAACCATTCAAACGCAAGTGAGTCCCAATTTATTAGAAATTCACGCGGGCATTTATGAAGGACGCCTGATCAAGGAGTTGCAAAATGATCCTTTGTGGCGACATTGGATGGATGACCCTGCGACATTTCCTGGCTTTCCAGGCGGAGAAACCTTAGCTGCGTTTCAAAGCAGAGTATTGCGTGGTTTTGGAGAAGTTTGTGCAGAACACGGGGACACTGATAAGCACGTCTGTGTGATTACGCATGGGGTGGTGATGCGGGTATTAAAGTGTTTTTTGGCTAATCAAAATTTGGCGCATTTATGGACGCATCAGGCTACCAATTTGGAACGGATACAATTATCTCATGAACAAATTATCAAATTCCAGCAATTCTATAAGCAATGTTCAATGAGTGATACGAGTGTTTCACCGAAGCGTTTTTGAAATTCTGGGGTAAGATTAGCCGTGATGATAAGCAGGGGTATATTTTCATCATGACTGCGATGAAAAAAGACGTCTAGTAAATACTTGGCTAAGTTCATGTGACAAAGATGAAATGGGACGGCGCATTCTGGTAATCCGAATAAGGTTGGGTGCGATTTCTTGTTGTTATCCATCATGAAATAATTGGACATATTCACGTTAATTAAAAATTGCTGTGTTCTATCTATCGTGCTGTTAATTTCACAAGCCTGGAATAGGTTTTTATCTAAATTTAATTCAGGAAACCATTTGGAAAGTAGCGTAAGTGCTAGATGAGTGAAAAATTTTTTAAGTGGGTTTTTGACGCGACATAATTGCATCTTTCCAATCGCGGCGTGTTTCACTAAGCTTGATGCGCGTTGATAATCAGCAGTTTCGTGCGCGGATTGTTGGGCTTGCTTTGCTAAACTCAGTAACGTTGATTGTGCTTTTAATTCTAATATAATGAATTCGACACGTAAAAAACAGCTGATGACATGATCATACTGTGGGTTATCGCGAGTAGATTTGGTGATATTGAAGACCAGCTTATGTGGTGCGCAGTCCATATCATTATCGCAAGATTGTAATAAAGTCAAAGAAATTGCCGCGCATAATACATCATTCAATGTAACATGATGTTGTATGCAAAATTTCTGCAATATGGATACAAATGAATCTGATAATGGGATCTGCGTGGTGATGGGTTCTGAGTTTCGCATAATGTATTGTTGAGGAAAATGAAATGATCCAGCATCTTGTAAGTAGTTCGCCCAAAAAACCGCATCCGTATTAGAGTGTTGTTGGGTGATACGGTGTTGATGCGTGACGTAGTATCGATAAGGTTGGAACGAATCATAGGCATGTAATGCGCCGCGCTGGGTAAAAAATAAATAAGCATTTGAAAGTTCGTTAAAAAATATAGATCTAGAATCCTCATCTGTGACCAAATGTGACATACATACCTGTAGTTCCACTTGTTCGTGATTGAGATAATATAGGTAAGCACTGATCCAAGGTCTTTTGATGCGCCAGTTTTTTTTATGAAATAATGCATCACATTTTTGAGTGAGATACGTTTCCAGTTCAGCATCTGGAAGGTGCAAGAGTGATTGCTCTATCCATTGTCTGTACTGGAGAGATTGTTTGGTACAACGCGTTTGTATAGGGCAAAAACGATGGATATGATAAGAAAAAATTTCTTGTTTTTGTAATACAAATTGTAAGGCTAGGTCGAGCGCTGTTTTATCGAGATGACCTTGTACACGTTTTCGCCATATGATATTAGGTGTTTTGAGGCTGAATACGAGAAATTTGCTTAACCATAATAATAATTGAAAGTCATGTAACGGTAACGACAGTGAATGCTCAGGAGTGATGAGAGTATGGATTTCTGCGGAGGGAGCTTGCTCTACAATCTTTGCAAATTGTGCGATGGTTGGCGCTTGATAGATATCGTTTAAGTTGGTTTTTTTTCCAAATTCTTGCACAACTTTAGAGATGATGCGCGCAGCCAATAACGAATGTCCCCCTAATTCAAAAAAGTTATCATGGATACCAATCGTATCTAGTTTCAATTCTTGGGTCCAAATATAAGATAAAGACAAGTGGATGGGGGTTAATTGCGAGGTTTGGTCAGCGATAGAAGTTGTGGTAGTCGGATAGGGTAGTGCATTTTTATCGATTTTTCCTGAGAGTGTTTTAGGCAGTGCTTTTAATAAAATAACACGTTTAGGCAGCATGTATTCAGGTAAGTATTTGGCCAAATGCTGCATAAAGTCTGGTTCTACAAAGGAAGCGTGTGGTGCTAATGAGATATAACCGACTAATTGTTCATGATAAATGGTGGCAGCGGTTTCTTGGACTCCTGAAAAAGTTTGCATCTGCGCTTCGATTTCTTCTAATTCAATTCTATATCCATGTAGTTTGATTTGATTATCGGTTCGGCCGAAAATAATGAACTCTCCCTCTGCAGTGGTACACGCTAGATCACCAGTTTGGTATAAACGACCTGATAAAGCATCCGGGTCATGGATAAATTTATTGCGCGTGAGTTCTGGGTTATTGATATATCCTTCTGCTAATCCTATGCCACTAATGAACAACTCTCCTTTTACATAGGGTGGCAGGATACGCTGTTCGGAGTCCATGACACGCATTTCCATATTATGGATGGGGCGTCCAATTGTAATAGGAGTGTTGGGTAGTATTTGTTTTAATGCGCACCAAACGGTCGCTTCAGTAGGGCCATACAAATTCCATAATGTGGTAACTTTGGTTAATAAACGTTGGGCTAATATGGGAGTAAGCGGTTCTCCACCACAAATGGCCACCAATTTTTTTGGACTCTCCCATTCTAAATGAAGGAGCATGCTCCAAAATGAGGGCGTTGCTTGGAGGAAGGTAATGGGGTGATTTATAAGCATTTCTATGATGCTAATGGGATTGTTGTGTTGCATTTGGTTGGCAATGAAAACAGTTTTTTGTTGCCATATAGGTAAATAAAGCTCTAAAACAGAGATATCAAAACTAATAGTGGTGATGGCTAAGGCTATGGCGTGTTCTTCCTGGAGAAAATAGGTGCTCATACTAGCCAAACAATTATGCAAGGCCTGACGTGAAATCACCACACCTTTGGGTTTGCCGGTGGAGCCTGAGGTATAAATAATGTAGGCAGTCCCTGTTTGTTTGGGTCGATAAGGCGCTACGCTGTGTTCAGGAGAAGGCTTAGATGCCATTTGTTCTACATCTAATAAGGTGCAAGGTAAAGGCGCAAAATCCGGATGTTTATTGATATCATAAATGAGTGCTTGAGCTTGACTATCTTCTATGATTGAGCGCAGGCGCTTTATGGGAATAGTAGGATCTACTGGAATATAGGGGATGCCTAGCCATTGCATGGCTAGTAATAAAGTAAGTAATAACGGGCTACGCTCGAGGCAAATAATAGCTATTTGCCCATGCTCGTTGTTTTGTGGCATGGCATCGAGAAGCTGTGATTTCCAATAAAGGACATCGAGGTAAAGCTGCTGATAATTGATAGATTGTTCAGTTGTTATGATAGCAATTTTATCAGGTGCAGTTTGCGCGTGTTCAAGAAATCGTGCAATGAGATCATCGGTGACAGGCATTGTCACACCGCGAATTGGTTGCAGAGATGGTGATGGTGTCATATTAAGCATGATAGGAGCTTATATGAAACACAATAGCGTTCTAATGCTATAAAAACAATAGTCGGGTTGGGATTAGTCTAACGCGTGCTCGATAATGGAGCGCAATGTTTCGCCAAAACGCTTTTGAAATTCAGGAGTAAGATTAGCCACTATTGCAATAAAAGGCAGACTTTGATCATTATTGCGATGGAAAAAAACATGGAGCACTGATTTGATCATGTGCACAGGCCAATCATGCAACGGGATGACTTGTTGTGGCAAGCCAAATAAACTTGGCTGAGATGGATTTTTGTTATCCTCTAAGAAACTATTATTGATATTGATATTGATTAAAAAATGTTTTTTTCTATCTGAAGTCGCTAGGTTTTTACAAGCATGAAATAAGCTAGGATGTTGTTGAGATTTGGGAAAACATTTAGCAATAATAGAGAAAGTCATATCAACGAAAAATTTTGTGAGCGGATTATTGATTTGCGGTAATTTGCCAAGGGCGCCGAGTTTGACTAGGCCTGCAGCACATTGGTATGCCGCGGTTTCATGTGCTGATTGTTGTGCTTGCTTGGCTAAAGCCAATAAATTTGGCTGGTTATGCAAATCAAGTTTGATGGCATCCATGCGAAAAAAACATCCGATGGTATTATCATAATAGGCATTATTGCGGGTGGATTTGATAATGCTGATGCACAACTTATTATGCGAAACGCGGTTTATATCATTCTGAAAAATGTGTGATAACGCTAGACTGACAGCCGCAGATAATCCATCATTTAATCCAATATGATGTTGTGTACAAAATTTCTTTAGCGTGGATACACATGCTTCTGTCAATGGGATATGTGTCGGATTAAGATTTCGGTTTTTGACAATATATTGTTGGGGAAAGCAAAACATACTTGTATCTTTCAGGTAGTTTGTCCAGAACCTGGCATCGATAGCAGCATGTTGCTGTGTGATGGCATTAGCTTGCTCGATATAGTGTTTATATGGATGCAAATGAGTTTGGATGTGTAGACTGGCTTGCTGGGTCACAAATAAATAAGCATTGGAAAGTTCTTGAAAGAATATCGTCATGGAGAGCTCATCTGAGATCATATGAGAGATGCACACTTGCAATTCAGTTACATTGTTTTTTAAATGATATAAGTAAACATTTATCCAAGGTCTTTTGACGCGCCAGGTTTTTTTGTAATATATCTCATCATACTTTTTAGAAAGATAAGCCTCGGTTGCTTGATCTGAGAGATGTGAGAGCAGCGTTTCTTTGCATTGTCTGTGTTGGAGTGATGGCTTGACGCAAAGAGTTT
>CAISKC010000318.1 GCA_903885895.1 uncultured Legionella sp. | reverse complement strand
CTTGAATTCGTTAAATAGAGCTGGCTATTCGCCTCATTCAAGTTAAAATTTGAGCAAATTATCTCAATTTTCGCTTCGAAAAACTAATTGATGACACGCCCTAGTATTTGGACTTACGAAAAACCCCGAGGCCGAGACGGATTTAGTATTGAATGAGGGCGTTTAGATGAGAAAATGACTGAATTAAATACTAAATCCAACAAAGAGATCAGGTTTTTGCGTAAGCCCTGAGTATAAGATATTTATTGTTCGTAAAGGATGTATTTACTAACCATACTAAACAGGCTACTCTCTTATTTACCTATTCTTAGAATAAAGGTAGAAAGAAAGAGATGACAAATTCAGGACATGAAAAGTCTTTTTTTATTCAACCTTTGCCACCTATTCGTTCACCAATCCCGAAACTTTCTCCTCTTGGTCAGCAGTTATGGGATCGTATGAAGAGTGATATCCAACAACTCAATCATTTGATTACTGACTATAATCGGGCCAATGGTCGCTCAGAAAAGATTGCAAAACTAAAACAATTGGATGAAACACGTCAACGTTTAGATGATCAGTATGCGGATAATGCGATTGCTTTTTTTCCGGATTATCAAGCTGTTATTTATACTTCCTTGCAACATGCAATGCAACAACAAAGAGCTTATTTACATATCGGATCGAATTACCAAGGACGCGCTATTTTTGAAGCGGATTCGGGTCAAGAGTTGTCAGACGTGATTCATGATATGGAGACAGCAGATATCGCACAAATCATGCAAATTTTGGCAGCTGGGAAGCGCAAAAATATTCATCAGCGATTAGCACAAATTGCGCCGACGAATCAGGCGTATCAAAATTTTTTAATGCAACATGATGTTGAATACGTCGGGGGTGGCAATTCCCAAAACTTTGCTTTTGTTAATCGAATACGGCAACAACGCATTCTATTGAAGCTTGAAAATCGCTTGGATAACCCCAAAAAGGATGACCGTGAATTACGTGCTGCGTTGAGTGGCCCAGGAAAGAAAGCCAGTTTTTTAGTTCATGAATGGTCTGATCGGCGTGCTGCTTATGAAGATCTTAAAACAGGTACTGTGACAGTTCGAAGACTAACCGTTATGGATTTCAGTCGAGGACGAGCTTTAGATGATCTACCTATTCAAGCAGATGTGGCAGCACAACAAACTCTTGCCGTCGATGCTGCCTTGGCGCAGATAATCGTTTATAAAAAAATGCATCTTTTAGGCAAGGCATGGACAGATGGAAAAGGCGCCAATTTGTTGCTGCATCGTGATCCTAGTACGCAATGCATGGTCGCAGAAATTGCAGATTGTAAAGGGATTTATGCTTGTGATTTAGATCAAGAGACAGCCACTTTTGAAGAGGCTGTTTGTACAACCTCTGGGATATCTGCGCCAGAATTAATAGTAGAAAAACCAGGCGTTATTGACATGGATAAGTCGGCTGTCTATACGATTGGGAAGAATTTATATGAGACTCTGCTACGTTTTGCTCCTAAAGCGTATCAAAAATATTTAACACCTAGTTCAGGGGGAGATTGTCCCTATGAGCAAGTTGAGTTGCCAGATAATTATTTCAATCACCCCATTTTTGCTGAGCCATTTAAAGCATTGATACAGAGTATGATTCAAGCAGTACCGGCAGCCAGGATATCCAATGATGAGTTGTTTTTACAATTACTGGATATTAAATTTGCGCAGCATCCAGATCTCGCGCAATATCAACAAATTGGTAAAAAAATAAAACAAATTTTAGCATTTGATTTACCGGCTGAAGAAAAACAGCAAAGAGCAGAGTTTACGCTCAAATGCTATCAGGCTTTATTAGAGCCTCAGCAAGATTTAAATAATTTGGAACAACGGTTAAACCGAGTGATTCAAAAATATGAAGCAAGACCATCGACGATTATTTATAAAGAAGCGTTAGATAATCAGAAAAAGGACGGTGAGCAAAAAAGTGAGGGTTTGGACTCCTCAGATACGCTATCCTGAGAGTAGAGAAGATTCTCACCAAACTCAGGAGATCCTTCGCGCAAAGATACGCGCTCAGGATGACGATCTGTGTAGTAAATTTAGTTGGTTTTTGGAGATAAAATGAGCGAACATGTTACACAATTCTGCAAAAAATATGGTATCGATCCAGCGCAGCGAAATTTAGAGGGTTTACAGCATATAGCGCAGATATGCCAAGAGGTTGTTTCTCAAGATTGTGTTTATCCCTGTGATACTTTTTCAGATCATGTTTTTGATCAATATCTTGCACTCATTCGAGCTTATGTCGAAGATTTTTTGCCACATGTTACGTCTCATCATGACAGCATCGCTGCTTTGGAAAATTTATCTGTTTTACAATATGCGGCGTTACATGGCTATGATCGTTATATCCAACATTTACAGAATGTGCCCAATGCTGTGATCAATGCACAAAACCGCTATGGCATGAGCGCACTACATCTCGCGGCAAGCCAAGCTCATTTGGCATGCTGCCAGGCTTTATGTGAACGCGAAGCATCGTTGACGTTACCAAATGCACAAGGTCAATTTCCATTGTATTGTGTCTTGACTGATTCCTCTCGTAGCGGTGCAGCCTCTGCGGCACGACAAGCGGAGGTGTTTCGCTATTTGTGGCAACGAAACCCAAACACTATCAAACAGCGTGATTGTTACGACCAAAATGCGCTACATCTTATGGCAATTTATGATCATATTGAACTGCTAGAAGAGGCTATTCAACAAGACCGTAATTTGGTTTTGAATTGTAATACACATGGTTCAGCACCGATTCACGCAGCCATTGATCATCAACAAATGCTTGCGGTGCAGGCTATTTTGGCGACTGTACCTGAAGCTGTAACGCTACCAGGACATAAATTGCGGTTACCGTTGCATTATGCTGTCTTGGCCAAGGATGAAGATATGGTCAGATATTGCTGTCAAATTAATCATGATCCAGATGTTATCAATGCTAGAGATGATGATGCTAAAACGGCATGGATGATGGCATCTGAGCATCATGAACAGGAAATTTTAGATATTTTAGCTGAGTATTCTGCTGAGAAAACGATGGGTTTTGGTAGGTAAGCTCGGTCAACTGGAAGAAGGATTGATAAAACAGTATTAGGGTCTGTTGATAATTCAGATGTCTACGTCCCGCGGTTTGTCCGCGGGATCCAGGGCTTCTAGAGATGTATCTTAATATATCAAATAATAAATCAACAATCCCAAACCTGTTAATGCAGCCAAAGGGTGCAATAACAGAATGATCTTAGGTACCGGTTTTTTTCGCAAATCAAAACTGAGCATCGTCAAGCCACCTAATGCAGCTAGAATCAGAATCACTAAACTGACCCAGGGTTTGGTACCAGCGTGCTGGTATGTGTAAACACCCAAACAGCCTAGTCCTAATATGGCGACCAAGCCATGTATCAACACAGCTGGCTTGAAACTTGGACGGTCACAGAGTAATTGAATAAAGACAATAAATCCGAAAAAAATTGCTAAAACGAAAAATCCTAAAGCTAAGTACATGTAGTTTTCCATGTGTGGGGCTCCCATTCAATCCATTGCAGGTTCCTAAGATAATACAATCCGCAGCGAATGGGAAGGGTTTGTTTGTTTTGAAATAATTCTGCGTAATGTTCCAATTGTGTGCGATGTTGCGTGAGCGCTTGCGGTTCTGGTTGTCCTGTCTTGAAATCAATGATCCAGCATACTTCGTGTTCGGTAAAATAGCGATCGATGATGCGGGTTGCTGCATTTTGTTCGATTAAGATCTCAAATTCGTTGCGTTCATCATGTCGGTGCTGTGCAATCCATTGCCCGCGAGGATCATGGAAAAATGCTTGAATTTGGGTTTTTATTTGAGCTAGGGCCATGTCAAGTTCCTGCTCGACAAACCCCATGCTGTTTAAATGTTGTTGGGCGAGTGACCAAGGGATCTCGGCATAAGTCAGAGGATGATAGGTGCAAATCCACTGTAATATTGTGTGTGTGACGATTCCGATTAATCGAGGTAAAGAAGAGGGCGCTAAGCATAAGCTAGGATCATTCTGAGCGGGTTGAAGTGCTGTGAGTGGGGGATGCTGATAGTATGAGAGGGGCAAACGTTGTAATGGCGGTAGGGTGACGCTTTCTTCGGAATGCTGCGTGGTTGCCGTTGTCGTTGGCGTCGTAAAGGCTTGTGTTGTAAGCATATGCCGAAAGCTTTTCTTGCGCAGGGTCGCATGGCTATCTAGTAAATAAAGACGGTGTTTAGCGCGTGTGGTGGCGACGTAGAGTAAGCGTTGAGATTCGTAATACGCTTTTTTTGCGTCCAAATGACTTAAATAATCGTAAACAGGGCAGGCTTCATCAGCGACCGCTTTGATGGGCGAGATTAAAAATAAATCATCGGCTTGGTGACGTGGTAATTTGAGCCACCGCATGAGTTCACGATCGGATTGTTGTGGATGTGCGCCTAAACCTGGCAAGATGACACAGTCAAACTCCAAGCCTTTGGATTTATGAATGGTCATAATATGTAAACGTGCCTGAGTCGTTTTTTGTGAATACAAACGCTTGAACTGTTCTTGAAACAAAACATAATCCAAGATTTGATCATCGACTGTAAATTGCGTAAGCAGCGCCCAATATTGTTCTAAGTCTTCTTGTTCAGTTGGGCTCAATAGCGCATCTTGATGCAATTGCTGTAAAATATGGCATAGCATGTCTACCAAAGGTAATTGTTGCCGACGTAAGTACGCTGCTTGGAAGATCTGGTAAATATAGTGCGCACGTAGACGCCCCTCAGCGCTGAGATTGGGCATGTCCAGACTATGTTCTAACCCTTGGTAAATGGATTTGGCATATTCTGCAATCACGAGTAAATCTGCCAAATCTAAACCAACCCATGGGCTGCGTAGCAGTGCCAGCCAAGCCAAACGATTGGACGGCATTAAAAAAGCTTGGGTCAATGACCAAATATCGCGTAAATGCGGCAATTGTGCGAGTAGATCAATGTCTACACCTTGAAATGGGATTTTCTGTCGTCGCAATAATGTAACAATCGCGCGTAATTGCGAGCGTGAGCGTACTAAAATTGCAATCTTACTCTCAGGATAATGGTGTAATTCTTCTTGCAGAATTGCAATGACGCCTTCTGCTTCAGACATGGGATCTGCAAATTGTAATGCGCGGATGAAACTGCCTGCATGTTGCGCGACCACGGGCGTTGCGGGGTGGAAAGATACGGCACCGGTCTCAATATCATCTTTTTTGGGAAAAATGGTGGCAAATTGATGATTGACCCAGTCGACAATGGGTACAGCGGAACGAAAATTCGCACAAAGTTGGAGAGGGGTTAAGTGTACTGGCCCAATACCTTGCGTTTTGGCTCTTAAAAATAAGCCTACTTCGGCGGCGCGAAACCGATAAATAGATTGCATCGGGTCCCCAACTATAAATAGGGTGCGGCCGTCATGGGGTTCCCATCCTTGAATGAGATGCGTGATCAATTCAAATTGTTGTATAGAAGTGTCTTGAAATTCATCAATGAGCAGATGTTGGATCTGATGATCCAAATACAATGCCAAATCACTAGGCGTATCGGCATCGCCCAAAGCAAGTTTTGCTTGATGAGCAATCCCGGTAAAATCAATGGCGGTTTGTTCCTGAAATTGTAATGACAAATGTGCTACCAATAAAGGCAATACGCGAAAGAGCGCTTGTAACACCACCCATTGTTGCTCAGCAAATTCTGGTTTGGGCAAATGACTGATTTGGATCAAAGCTGTTTCAAATTCCGGTAAATTTTGGAGCGTCTCGCACAGTTGTTTTGATTGGGTTTTCAATTGGGTATAGATGGGATCGCCGCAACGGTCGCGTTTTAATCCGATATGATGATCGAACCCTTTCCGTAGCGTTTGTGTCGAAGTGAGCAGTAAACTCGCCAGTGCAGCAGCTTGTTCCACATTGATCTGGGTGAAACTTTGCCAGTGCTCGAGTATACGTAATTTAGGATTGTCTATACCACCATGCGTGAGCAAGCATGTGACCAATGCCCATAGTTCATGTTGTAGGTCAGAAGGTAATGTCTGACAAAAACGTGCTAATTCATGTTGTGTAATCGAGGTTAAGGCTTGCTCAAAATCTTGTTTGGTTTGTGCGCGGGCTAGGAAGATTGGGGTCAGCCATTGGTCGCGCTGGGCTAATACTTGAGCAAATAATGCAATCAATAAATCCTGGCGATTGTCCAAATGTTGCAATAACGTTTTGAGATCGGGCTGATTTTCTGCTCGGTGCAGCGCATCTTGTATATAGGCGCGTGCCGCTTGATGATATAAAACCTGGGGTTGCTCTGTGATGGTGGCGTAGTGATGACTGTGCAAGGGGATCGCTTGTGCAAGCATTTGACATAACGCATCAATAGTCATAATACGGAGGCGACTGCCATGTTGGAGTAAATGCCACCCCTGTCTGTGATCGTGGGCCAATGCTTGCTGCGCATACTGAAAGGTGGTGCGTTGATGCGGAGAGGTTGGTAAGTCTCCGGCAGCTACGTGGCGTAATGCGGATAAAACCCGTTCCCGCATTTCATTTGCGGCTTTACGCGTAAAGGTTAAGGCGATGATTTGTTCGGGTTCTTGCACCTGTTGTAATAGGCGTAAAAACCGTTGGGTTAATATCTCTGTTTTACCAGAGCCTGCAGGCGCTTCAACGATATACGAATTATGTGGATCGGTTGCTGCGCTGCGTTGGTCTTGATCATGGAGTATCATCAGGTGGCCAAATAAGTTCTTGTGCCGCTGTTCTTAAATTATAAGATGAGCTCATGCAATGTCCGTATGCACCGGCGTTGGCAATGAGTATGACATCAGATTCAAAGGTGTCTGGCAGAATACGATCATAGCCTAATGTATCACCTGATTCACAAATAGGTCCTACAATATGCGCAAATCCCGTATTGCTCTCATTGAGACGAGTTAAATTGACGATAGGGTGATACGCACCATACAACATAGGCCTGATCAACGAATTCATACCTGTTTCGATGCCTACAAAGCGTACTTTACCTTTTTCTTTGCACTGAGTTACTTTGGCTAGTAAAACACCACATTCAGCCACAAAATACCGCCCAGGTTCTAACCAGAAAGACAAATGAGGATGTTGAGATTTGACCGTCAACAGCAGGCGATCTAATTCGGCAAGATCCAAGGGTTGTTGGCCTGGTTTTTCAGAAATACCCAAACCACCGCCTAAATTAATATAGGTGACGTGCGGGAAACGTTTGATTTGATTGGCTAGCATCGCTGCAGTTTCTTGCCATAATTCTGGAGATAAAATGCCGCTGCCGGAATGTGCATGCAAGCCAACCACATTGAGTTGATGTTGTTGCACCAATTCGGCGGCACGCTCTATATTATTGGGTGCGATGCCAAATTTGGATTCATTGCCGCCTGTACAAACAAATTTATGGTGTCCGGCACCTGTGCCCGTATCAATCCGTAAAAACAGAGGATATCCTTTAAAAATTTCTGGCCAATGTTCTAATGGATATAGGCTATCAATGGTGACATAGCAGCCACTGGCAAGCCCCGTTTGATACTCAGATTTGGACGCAAAATTGGGTGTAAACAGGATGTGCTGCCGATCTATTTGCGGGCAGACTTGTAAAACCAACGCTAGTTCTTGCGGTGAAACACACTCAAATCCGATGCCTTTAGCCGCCAATTCTTGGATGACCACAGGATGTGGGTTGGCCTTGAGAGAATAGAAAAAAGTTGAAATAGCTTTGAGTCCTAATAAAGCATCAGCCTGTTTGACTAAGGTTTCTTTATCATATACATAGCAAGGCGATTTTTGTGCCGCCAGAGCTAATAAGCCTTCTCTATTTGTTTCCCACCATGGTGTAGGTTTGGGTTCTGGTTGCCCAAATTCTTCATGCCAGCTTTTCGAGTAATAAAAGCTCTGTGGGTTTGATTCTATCAGGAGCGTATGCAGTTTTTGACATAATTTTTCAGCTTTGGATTCATCGACGACAAAGGTCAAATTTAAATCATTAGAAGCCAGTGAGATTAGATGCACTTGCTGATCATCGAACACTTCAAACGTGGACCCCAATTGAGGCAATACGCGGCGAATATGATGACCTACTAAGCTGATGGCAGAGCAAGGTTCAATAATTTTTGCACGGCCGAATTGATTTAAATCCTCGATGAGAGCGTCTAATTTGGTGCGATAAGCTTGTGGTTTGCCATGGCTATCTAAGGATAAAGTGACATTGGATTCGGAAGTAGCTAAGAGATCCACCGAAAATCGGTGACGTTTGAATGTGGCGAACAGATCAGCCAAAAATCCAACTTGTTGCCACATACTCTCGGTATCAATTGAGATAAGCGTAATGCTATGTTTGACTTGAATGGACTTAATGGGGGGGGCATCATCATCACTTTTAGTAAAAATATGAGTCCCAGAATGCTCTGGCATGCAGGTGTATTTCACATACATCGGGATATTGGCTTTGCGTACTGGAGGGATACACAAAGGATGCAAAACTTTGGCACCCATCGATGCGATTTCTTGCGCTTCTTCGTAGTTCAGGGTTTTTAATAAGCGCGCATGCGGTAGTTGATGAGGATTAGCTGTATAAATACCTGGTACATCCGTCCAGATTTCACATACGGTAGCATCTAAAATGGCAGCTAATAACGCAGCGGACGTATCGGAACCCCCGCGTCCTAACAGAACCGTTTCTCCCTGTGGATTGGCTGCAATAAATCCTTGAGTAATGATGACTTGGGCGCCAGTTTTCATCAGTTTTTGGGCTAAATCAGGGTTCGGATCAGCGGCAACGCGCGCGGAGCAGTAACGTTGCGTATCATCCCCAGGCGCCGGGATGGCAATCAATGCTTCGCGCGCGTCAAACCATAAGCAATTCAAACTGTGTTGTTCTAAAAATGCGTGGCCCAAGCGTGTCATCATGAGCTCACCTAAGCTTAAGACTTGAGCATGGGTTTTGGCTGGTGCTTCATGTAAGAGTGCGATCCCAGTGAGCCATTGATCTAATTTTTGCATATCCGCATGCAGCAAGCGAGGCTCGACCTCAAGCTCACGTGCTAAATCGAGCATGGCATTCACAAATTGGGTTTGCAAACCTTGATGTTGATTTAAAATGGCTGTCTCAACCATTTGCTCTAATTGATTCGAGGCCTGCGTGTGCGCAGAACAGACAATAATGGGTTGTAAGCCTGCTGCTAAGTGTTTTTGCGTAATAGCAAGTATATGATTCCAGGTTTCTCGCGAGGAGACAGAGGTGCCTCCAAATTTGGTTACAATTTGCCGCATGATGATTTAAAACTTCAAAACGAGAACAATAGCATGAATGTTTGATGTGATTCAAGAATTTGTAGACGCTGTCTATAGAGAATTTCTATGATTTGAATAGCAATCAAGATGGCGTATGATATGCTCCCGTATGGTTTATAACGAAATAAGGATAGGTATGAAAAAATATAGGATGGTTGTTGCAGGTTTGTCTTTGGTCTCTGGGTTATCTTGGGCGCAAGTTCCTGTCGTTTCACCGCAACCCACATCGTGTATTGCAGCGCATTTTTCATTTCAAGATAATAGATTATGGTTTTGGCGCATCACTAATTTAACTTTAACCAATCATTGTGGCCAAGCGATTAATATGCAAAATGCCAGTGTGACGTTTCTGAATAACAATAATTTGAATATGCCATTTTGGGGAGAGTTTGCGCCTTTGTCCGAGCCTGTGCAGCACATGCAAATTAGTTCTCAGCCTACCGCAGATCAGTATTTGGCGACATTGTCTTTGCAATTTGCATCTGGATCAGACTCAAATACGAGTTTACCAGATGGCGGTTCTATCACCTTGCATTATCGCGCCTCAAGCCCAGTTTATGTAGAGAATAGTGCCAAAGTTTATTTGAATGATGAAGTGAATACTGGCAATCTGTTGTTGATGAATACCCTGAGCCAACCAGTTAATGTGACACAAACTTATGCGCGAGTGAATGTGAGTTTAAATGGGACAACAATCAGTAGTGTTGCATTACCTTGGGGTGGACAACAATTGGTATCAGGATTAGCCGCGGGTGCTTATGATATTTCACCTCTGAACGTAGAGGCAGATGATGGTAATCTTTATGTCGGTGTGAGTCATCCTGTTACGTTGAAGGTCACTAGTGGTGATACCACATCAGCAGAGGTTGCTTATGTGGAAAAAGTATTAGTAGGTACGATCCACATGAGGGTTCAAAATTTACCTGATGAGTTGTCGGGTTATGCAGACGAGCCTAAGGTGACGATGACTAGAAAAGATAATCAGAGTGCGCAACAAACCGTTGTATCTTGGGGAGGCAGTTATGATGCCAACCGATTGGCTAATCAGATCAGGTATCGCTTTACAACGCCAAATATTGATTTTAATGGTTATACTTGTACACCGAGTTTTGCTCCGACTTCTGCTGTGGCAGTAGCGGTTGCGTCACCCACAGTACATTTAAGTTACACTTGTATTAGAACTGCACAAGATAATATTACTATCCAGATCACCGGTGCTCCTAAAACAAGCCGTTTTATGCGAGTCTTGTTTACACCAAATGGCAATGCTGCTCCCATCATTGAAACCATTGATTTAATCGGTGGAGAAGGCATCGCCACAATACCTTTTACGGATGGAATGCTGTACACCGTTACTGTGAATGATTTAAAAGGCTACAGTTTGGCGTATTCGTCTCAGCCCTTTATGGTTGTAGAGGGCGCAACGGAAACGATTACGTTTACTAAAAAGTAGGGGCTGTTGATAACTCACCCCTCATCCGCCCTTCTGTGCAACCGGGCAGATACTTTACAAATGAAACCGGGTACATGGTTTACACTTATAGACCTTATTTATCAATAAGGTCTAATTATTTTATCTACACGAGAGTCCACTATTCCTAACTTT
>CAISKC010000317.1 GCA_903885895.1 uncultured Legionella sp. | reverse complement strand
GCTCCAGGTATTCATTAAAGGCAATAAGGTGCTAACAAAGCCTTGCACATATTCATCAGATACTTGGTCTGGTTTCATCAGGCCTCCATTCGCGGCCATTTGTGGTGTTAACCAAAACTCAAAGCGTTTGGGTGCTGTGATGATTGTGAGCATCAAGCCAGTGATGATGAGCATTAAACCCAAAATGACAGCAACTAAAATACGATTGATATGATGCAGCTCATCGATTCTCTTCCAATATTTAAACATCTTTCCTCCGAACAGATTTAGAGGCGTGCCAGAGACCTTGATAGGAAATAAATGGCGATTGAACGAGACTAATATCAGCCAGTTTTATCAGTGCTTGTTTTAGAAAATATCCATGAGGTTTATTGGCTTTGAGGCGTGAAATAGGTTTTGGCAGCATGGTGATGGATACAATAAAGCCCACCAAAAAACCCAGGCATCCCAGAATCATAGCCCATCCAAGCATGAGTCCTATGAAAACGAAGCACGTACAAATGGCAATCGTTGTGATAAGCGTGATAAAAAACAATTCTCGTAAGGTTAGTTCTTTATAAGCCTTAAATTCATAAGACAAATGTCGACTGGATGGGTTTTGCATAGAAACCTCTATATTTGGAATTTGGTGATGATGTTGTAGCCCAAGTAGCCGGTGGAAATACTGATGGCCAGATAAATAATGGCCATCACGGTAAAGGTACCAAAGACCGCAAGCGAGCCGCCTTCACTCTTCTTGGCCTCTTCAATACCATGTGATACGGTTGCAATGAATTTGATGAACATACCGACTGCAACGATAAACAGAATCAATGACATACCCTGTTTGACGTAGTTTCCAGTAACTGTCATAGCAGTTTTACCATTGCCAACCATATTGTCAGAAGCCGGTACTTGCGGAAACCAACCACTATCTGCAAGGAGCACTGGTGCGTAATTAAGACTGACAAAACCTGCCAATATTCTGGTAAGTATTTTTTTCATGATTTGACTCCTGAGGTTGTTAAAAAAATGATAAATAGCGCTAACCCAATGCAAAGACGAACGGTTCGGGTGCCTAGCCGATACATAAAACCATCCGATTCCCTGGCTTCATCTCCTAAAAAATGATGCAAGGCCCACATAACGCCTAATATGACTGACATCACTGCGATAAACCGTATGAGGTTGCAATACACGATGGCCTTTTGACCGCCTGCATCATAGAAAGCATGAGAAAAATTAGTGGCAATTGAATTGAGCATCATTATTTCTCTATGAAATCAAACTCAAGTGGTTTGATGGTTTTAGGTTCAATGGCAGGTTTATTGATGTAATCAATCAGTGCATTGCGAATGGTGAGTAAATCACCTCGAACACCTGGATGTTGTTTACCATCTTCGCCCTCAAAGGATTCGATATGGAGCTGGACTCTGCTGTTAGGTTCGATTTCATTTTTTGCCTCATCCAGCAAAGGAAGCGTTGTATTGATTTGGTTAATCACTCGCACTAGGATGTTATTGAGCTCAGACTGATATGCATAAGAACTGAGGCTTATTAACCCAAGACAACACATCAGCAAGAATTTTTTCATCATTATCCTCATAAGTATTTTTTAAACCTACTGGCACTCAAACTTGCCAACAATCCCATCAATACCGCAAGACTTAGAAATATGGGTGATGGGGCAAATGAAATGGGAAGACTCAGCCACAAGAGCACCAGCACCACGAAAATATTTCTAATCGCTGGAATTGATTTATGAAAAATGTAAGTGGATTCGCGCCCGAGGCATGCAGTTCGAATGGCGCGTTGAGATAAACCGTCAACAAGACCAGCTAAAATGGCTAATGTGAATAAAGGGATACTGAGGGCTATGATGCAAAGCTTGATGGTTATGACATGAGTGATTGCACACAGAATTGTCCAAACCTGCATGGTAAGAATAAGAAATGGGTTTAAGTCATGTGCTGAGATACTGCTGAATGGCATCTGGTTTATGAGGCTTAATATTTTGGTGACATGCTCAAAAGATGATGCCAATTCTATTTGACTAGTGGCTAAGGATTGGATGGCGTTTAAACTGTGAGAAAAACCGTACTGTAGCCATCCATATCCAGCCCATGCCAATAAAATCATCCAAGCTAGCATGCCAGTTTTAAGCAAAGTAAGAACAGGGTGATTTGTCTTTTTGGATGGATTATTTTGTCTCACTCAAAACCTCCCCAAATCAACGACAGTGGAAGTGTTGTTCCGAGCCAAAAGCAGAAGCGGTGTTTTTTTGTTCACATCCTGCAGCGCGCTAAAATTCAATTCCCCATGATTCAGACTGATTTGATTGCTTGCAACCATTTCCTTAGGGATTTGATGGCGGCTAGCCCAGGTTTGAATGCCTATATCATTCGTGTTGAGCAGCATAATATGTAAGTGAGTGCTCATTGTACTTTTGAGCGCTTCAGATAGGCTTAATAAAATGATTTTGACGGCATCAGTGGGCTTGATAAAAAAATAGAGATT
>CAISKC010000316.1 GCA_903885895.1 uncultured Legionella sp. | reverse complement strand
CACAATAAATTTGAATTTTGGTATCATCAGAGTCGGATCTTAAACATAAATAGAACATGGCAAATCAAAACTTACTAACATACAACGCAGGGATTGCATCAGTAACACAGGATTATTATAGTCCTGTTGCGGTTCTTCCTCCCACAAAACAAATATTATTTCAGACAACTTATTGTTTTTTAGCCAGTGTTGATCCATGGCCGGACGATGCAAATCCGCCAGCACCGCAACAAGATCAGCAATCAATTAAACAAGTTTTTAAGAATATATTTGCAGTTAAGCAAATAACTTCTGGTGATATTTGTCCGGTAGTTAATCGTGTTGATTGGTCTCCTAATACTATATATAATTACTATCAAGATACAGTAGATATGTTTGCAAAAGATTCAAATGGGTTTTTTCTGCAAAATTTTTATGTTAGAAATCAATATGATCAAGTTTTTAAGTGCTTAAGTAATGGAGCAATAGGAACCGCGACAACTGCTCAACCATATTTCCAACCAGGACAATACAATACATTCAATGTTTATGAAGGTGTTGATGGTTATAAATGGAAATACCTGTACACGATTGATAAAGGTTTAAAAACAACCTTTATGGATAAAAATTGGATGCCTGTACCATTAGGATATAATGTACCAAATCCATTACCCTCACAAAACTCTTATGGTTCTGGCGGTATTGATGCCATTATTATTACTAATCCAGGCTTTAACTATAATCCAGGATCAATACCAGTTGTAGTAAAAATAAATGGTGATGGAGTTGGTGCAACAGCAACTGTAAATGCATCACAAGTTGACGATGAAGGAAGAATCACAGATATTACAATTACCAATCCAGGTTCAAATTATACATATGCAACAGTTTCAATTATATCAGCTCAGGGAATATCTGCAAGTGCAATAGCACCGGTGTCTCCTGTTGGTGGCCACGGTTTTGACCCTATTGCGGATTTGGGTTGTAGCAATGTGATGTATTCAATTCAATTTAATGGGGATGAAAATGGACTTATACCAACTACAATTGCTTATCATCAAATTGGACTTTTAGTTAATCCAACGGCTCAAACTGTAGCCCCTAACCCGGCTAATTCTAATATATATAATACAACAACATCAATTATTGTTGCACCAGGACCTGGTAGCTACGTAACAGACGAAATCATACAGCAAGTAGATACAAATGGGAATGTTCTATTTTCAGCTAAAGTTGTTTACTTTAATATTGAAAACAACACTATTAGTGTAATAAATACAGTAGGAGAATACGTTTTAAATCAACTCTTGCTTGGGCTAACTTCAAGAGCAACCAGAGTTTTATTAGCTATTTCACCACCGAATTTTGTAACATTTTCGGGTTATTTAACGTATATAGAAAACAGAAGTGCAGTACAACGTAGTGCTGATGGTATAGAACAATTTAAATTTGTACTTGGGTACTAAAGGAAAAAAATGCTGAATTTTAATGTTTCACCTTACTATGATGATTTTGATCCTTCTAAGAATTATCACCGAATTTTATTTAAACCCGGTTATGCAGTTCAAGCAAGAGAAGTAACACAAGCACAAACTATTCTACAAAATCAAATTTCTGATTTTGCTTCTGCTATCTACTCACAAAATACGCCAGTTTCTGGTGGTCAAGTTACAACAAATTTAAATTGTTTTTATATCAAGTTGAACCCAACATATGGTACAACTAATATTAAAGCCTCAGCATTCTTAAACCAAGTTATTGTTGGGTCAGTAAATTCTGCTCAAATTCAAGCAAGAGTTATTGCAACATCAGAAGCTACTGGCACAGGTGGTTCAATTGGCGATCCTCCAACATTAGTTATTGCCTATTTAACTGGTCCACAATTTACATCGGGACAAACAATAACAACTTTGGGCCCTTCAAATTTATTTGCAACTATTCAAACCACAACTGCAACATCAATTGCCGTAGGTAATTCTTCTACTGCATCTATTTCTAATGGTATTTTTTATATCGTCAATGGTTATTCACAAGCCGCAGATGGGACCGAGTACTCTATTGGTAATTTTGTAAATGTTTCTCCTCAGACTATTATTTTGAATAAGTATGATAATCTACCGTCTTACCGTGTCGGTCTTCAAATTACTGAACAAATTATAGATTATATTAATGATCCTGCATTACTAGATCCGGCGGTTGGAGCATCAAATTATCAAGCACCGGGTGCGGATAGATATCAAATCACATTAACACTTACGGCCATTCAACTTGGTATTGGTAATGACGATCAATTTATTGAGTTAATGAGAATTGAAAACGGTAATATTATAAAACAAACTGATTCGACTGTATATTCTGCGATTGATGATTACTTTGCCAAACGTGACTATGAAACAAATGGTGATTATATTGTAGAAGATTTTAAATTAACTCCCGTAGCCAATACAATTAATACTTCCCAATATGATATGGGCATCAGCAAAGGTATTGCGTATGTTAAAGGTTATCGTGTAGAAAATCAATCTCAGTTGATACTTACAAGTGATAGGGCATTAACAACATCAACTATTACAAACAGTGAAACATTTGTCGATTACGGCAATTATTTAAACGTCTCCGGTCTTAGTGGTGATTTTAATGTAACGACATTACCAAAAATCAATTTACATTGCGTTAATACTAATAACGTTGCCCAAGGACAAGGGGCGAGTCAGTATACATCAACGTTAGTTGGTACTGCTTTCCTGAGAAATTTACAATTTCAACAAAGTACGAGTAGTTCAAATTTAGCCTCTTATGTTTTCAATGCTTGTCTATCGGACATTCAAACAAACACGCTAAAAGCTGTTGCAAATGGTCAATTGAGCACCGCTAATACAATCGGTTGTATAGATTCTTCTAGTGAATTTTCTACAGTTGCCAATGCATACTATGGTATTACTTTGACGATCACCGGTGGTACAAGTGCCGGTGATGTACGAACAGTTACCGGTTATACATCAAACAATAGCAATAAATTATTTACCGTTAATCAACCGTTTACACTAACACCAGATAGTACTTCAAGTTTTACTTTGAATTTTAAAATTGGCGATTCTGATGCTATCACTATTGCAAATAGTAGTTACTACTTTACAGCAAGTGCTAATGTTGATGTAGTTACCGGTAAAACAAACGGTGTTTGGACTGGAGAAGCAATACTTCAAAATCCTGGCTCAACAGAACTTATTATTCCCGTTGGTGCTCCATGGGTTCAAAACGTACACAACACATCATATACAACAACAAAGAATTTCAGAGGAGGAGTTCTTTCTGGTGGTTCTGGTGTTCTTCAACTAAATCTTTCTGGCTCTCCTTACAGTTTTGTTCAAGGTTCTGGTTCAAATTACGTTGAAAGTATATACACGGTTATTAATTCGGGAACAGGAAAAATATTAGATTTCACCTCTTCAGGAAATACAATTTCAATCGGGGGAAGCGGATCAACAGCAACATTAACTTCATCTTTTTATGCAGGAAATACAGTTGATGTGATTGCAACAGTTAATGTCTATAATGGTGATAGCACATCAATAGCAAAAATTAAAACAACAGTACAAGGTAATAATCAATCAACAAATTACTCTACTGGTGGTGTATATGGTTCTCAAATAGGCTCATACACTTATCAAGATTTGACAAACGGTCAAGTTTTTGTGCTTAATGCTGGTGTTTCACAATCAACTTCTTTGTATGTTTCTGATGTCAGAAACATTGTCGCAATTTATGATACAAAAAACAAAGATTTAATTACTCCTTCCGAAATTAATATTGCTAATATAATTGGTAATCCGTTATTTGATGTTACTAATTATTTTGCCTTAGATAATGGACAACGAGATACTTACTATGATTTTGCTAATGTGAATGTAATACCCGGTGCACCAGCAATTATTGGTAACTTAATTGTTGTGTTTGATTATTATTCGCATAGCGGTGGTGATGGTTTCTTTACAAGTTTATCTTACCCATCAGAAGACTATACAATTATACCGTCATATACGGCAAAATCTAGTGGTATTACATACCAACTAAGAGATTGTATTGATTTTAGGCCTACAAGATTAAATGGACAAACTTCATACACATGGAACTATACATCATCACCATCACAGAGCCAGAGTTCTGCTGGTATAGCAATACCTAGAAATGGTACATTCTTTAATAGTTCATATGATTTCTATCTTGGACGAAAAGACTTATTAGTTCTTACAAAAGATAATAGTTTTAAGATTATTGAGGGAGTTCCTTCATTAAGTCCAACATTACCAACCGAACCTAATGGCTCTCTTGTGGTTGCAAACTTAACCCTCGATCCATATACTGCGGTTGTTGGTGCGGAAACTAATAATGGACAATCAAATTTATCTGTTCAGAAAATCATTCATAAGCGTTGGGCCAAGAGCGATATAACTGATTTGGAGACTCGTGTAAATAACATTGAGTACTACACATCATTAAGTCTACTAGAGGCTTCTGCATCATCTACGCAAATTCAAGACAATAATGGACTAACAAGACCAAATTATGGTATTCTTGTCGATGCATTTAATTCATATTCTACTGCTGACACATATAATCCAGATTTCAACGCAAATATCAATATTAGAACAAATAGATTGATGCCAGCGCAGTTGGTCGAAAACTTTCAGCTACAAAATCCCGTAATAATGGCATCAGTTGGTACACTAGCAAATACGAATGATTTTGCAGTTTCAAGCATAAGCGGTATCGGTACTAATTTGTTTACTTTACCGTATACAACGGCAAATATAGTTGTTCAAGCACTTGCAAGTTCTGCGGTATCTGCAAATCCGTTTAACGTTGTTGTTGAAAAAGGTGTTGCATCATTAACTCCTCCTATGGATAATTGGATTGATAATCAACAAGTTGTTCCAGTACTAACACAAACTCCAGCAACACAGATTCATCAAAGAACATTTGGTATCAATTTATCAAATGCTGGTGATTATTCATCTATTCCAGGAACTTCAACGACTACAATTACATCAGTTTCTGGTTCAGGCAATACATATGCAAGTCAATTAGCAACAACCCAAGTACAGACAAGTACAACATCATCTTTGTCTTCAATCAATGGATACTTGACAAATGATACGATTCAACCATATATCAGGCCACAACAAGTCATTGTTGAAGTAAAAGGTTTATTAGCAAATCAAAATGTAAATTGTTGGTTTGATGGTGTTAATGTAAATCAATATATGACAACACCAAACACGATTGAATTAAATAATGTGACAGGTAGTGGATTCCAAGCCGGTGATATTATTGGTTATTTTGTTGTTAGTTCACAAACATTCTATCCAATCGGTCGTGTAATGAATGTGTACAATTATCCAGGAACATCAAATTCAAGACTTTATATTTCCGACTTCTTACATGTTGCCGGTAATTTAGCTCAGTCAACTATTGTAAATGGTTCATTTAATGCTAATGGTGATTATATTTCTGGTAGCAAAACTGCATCAGGAACACCAGTTAATTCAAGTGTAGTATCATTCCAAACAAGCGGAACAATTTCCGGTGTTGGGGGACAATACACACCTTCTGTTTCTGGTACTTCAGTTGGTAATCTTTATCATATGAATTACAATGCAACAAACTTCTCACCATTCTTAAATACGTATGGAGTTTGGGATCCATCAACATCTAATACAACATATAGTGCATCATTCCCTGTTTTGTTTAATTATACAGGACAGTATACCATGTCTGCACAATGTGACGGAACAGCAACAATTAAAATTAATAACTCCACAATTATTTCATTGAGTTCCAACAATTATGGACCGTCACAGCAAACTTCATCAACATTTACTGCAACAGGTAATTCAATTGGTAATGTTAGCTGGACTGCAACAAATTCAGATAATTTCCCCTCTATTGCAGTCGTAATTACAGATAATTCGAATAATATGATTTTCAGCACAACAAATCCTATTGCAGTAACTTATAATTATGGTGGTTCAGAAACAGTAATGCCATGGGGTGGTTCATATTTTACCGGTGCAACTCAAGTTAAACTTGATTCAGGAACACCGAATTATCTAGACTATACCGGTTCAACAATAAATTTTGCATCAAAATATGTTAGCCAGACAACAACATTGGCAACATATACACCTCCAGCACCAACAGCATCTGGTGGTTCTGGTGCAGGAACAACATCAATAACTGCTGGATCTGCTCCAGGACCTGGTGGCCCTGGTAGTGTATTGATTCAACTTGCATCGAATCCTGGTGTACCTGGTGTTGTAACGACTTTGGTAACAGAGGCAACTCATATCGGAACTGCCGCAGTAAATGCAGTAGTAAACGCAGTAAGTGCAGTAGCACAACCAGTTGTTAGTTTTATAAAGTCAATACACTTTTAATATGGCAACGATTAAAGATTATAAAAAAATAACCGTATAACTTGGAAGAATAAATGGCAACACAAACAAACGCAACAACAATACCAGTACAATCGTCTGTTATTACTGCATACAATAAAACAACTAAAATTGCGACATTAGCAGAACCCGTTAATTTATCTTTAGGTTACAATGGCGTTGTTGGGGATGTTACTTCGACATATAATATTATTGGTACAGACTATAATATGTCTCAATCAGTTGCCAAAGGCACATCTATACCAAATTTGTCTACGGATGAACAAGGTAACTTTTCTGCTATTTTTAATTTACCAGGAAGCCAATTTCAAACAGGTTCAAGAATCTTTAGAGTTGATAATAGGGTAGTCTCATCAGACCCAACAACTTCAACTACATATGCAGAAGCAACATTTACCGCATCAGGTCTGCAAGTAAATGCATCGGGAGCAGATTTTGGTCCTTCAGTTGACTCAAGTGCATCATCATTCACAGCAACTACAACAATTAGTAATCAATCTATTACTACAAATTCAACCGCAAAATACACACCATTTGATCCTATTGCACAAACTTTTATCATCTCAAAAGATAACTATCCCAATGGTGCGTTTTTAAATTCAATTAAATTGTTTTTTGCTTCAAAACCAGGATCAACAGTACCAATCACAATATCACTCGTTAACACATTGAATGGTGTGCCAAATGGATCTACACTAGATTATTCTACAGTTACATTGTATCCAAACCAAATTAATGTGAGTGCAAGTCCGCAATTTTTGGATACAACAGCATCAACAAATTTTGAATTCAATGCTCCCGTTTATGTTCAAGCTGGTGTTTTATATGCTATATTAATTAATACAAAATCGGCAGATTATACACTATGGTATGCACAACAAAATTCTACGGCAATACCATCAACAGCAAAAGCAAATCCAACAGATATAAATCCTGCAAATCCTACAAAAATTGGTCAAGCTCCATATGTTGGAGGATTATTTGAATCTCAGAACTCTATTACCTGGTCCGTAGATCAAACTAAAGATTTAATGTTTGTTATTGATCAATGTGTATTTGACACGAATGTTCAAGCAATTATACCTTTTGTTGTGCCACTTGGTGCACCATTCAGAAAACTTGGAACAAACGACATTAAACATAAACTTATACCTTATGCGGTATCACAAATTGTTGGCAACTATTCAACCCCCTCAGAAATTGATGCTTTTAATGTGTCATCTACTCAATTTGTACCAACAGATACAACTGCAACATATCAATATCAAGCTACGGTTCTTAATGGATTATCTAAAACTACAGCACAAAATATTATTCCTGGTCATTATGGAACCCCAACATACAACGATGTTAAATTAAATGATGGTCAAGGACCGAGAGTTATTAATCCTAGTTCGAATAGTTCATTTGTCTTAACAACTACCTTAACATCAAATGATAAAAATGTAAGTCCTGTTATTTCTGATGATGGTATGTCTTTGTATACGATACAATATGCAATAAATAATATGGGACTTACAAATACTGCTATTCAGATTATAAGTTCGGGGAATAATTATTCAACAAGTACTTATGCGAATGTCTCTGCCCCAACATTATCAGGTGGAGTACAATGTGCGGTGGGTCTTAATCTAGATGCAAATGGAAATATTATTTCTGTTTATACTCAGACTGCTGGCAGTGGCTAT
>CAISKC010000315.1 GCA_903885895.1 uncultured Legionella sp. | reverse complement strand
GGATGGGCCGGCCAACAGTAATGGGTGAGTTGGGTAAAATTTGCTTTAAGGCACACCAAACGGTTGCTTCAGTAGGACCGTATAAATTCCATAAGACGGTCACTTTTGCTAATAAACGCTGGGCCAATATAGGCGTGAGTGTTTCCCCCCCACAGATTGCCGTCAAATCTTTTGCGCTCTTCCATTCTAGGTTGAGGAGCATGCTCCAAAGTGAAGGCGTTGCTTGCATAAAAGAGATCGGATAATGAGTGAGTATCTCCACAATACTAAAGGGATCTTTGTGTTGCATTTGATTAGCGATAAAAAGAGTTTTTTGCTGCCAAATGGGCAAATATAGTTCTAAGACAGACATATCAAAGCTGACTGTGTTGAGAGCAAGGGCTAAGGCGTGCTCTTCTTGTAGAAAATACTGACTCATACTGGATAACAAATTATGGAGTGCTTGCCGCGGAATCATCACCCCTTTGGGTTTTCCGGTGGAGCCGGAGGTATAAATAATGTAAGCAGTCCCCGTTTGTTTGGGTTGATAAGGATCGACATGGGGATCAGGTGAAGGCCTAGATGCCATCTGTTCCACATTCAATAGGGTGCAAGGTAAAGGTGCAAAATCCGGATGTTTATTGGCATCATAGATCAGGGTTTGCGCTTGGCTATCGTCTAAAATGGCACGCAGACGTTTAATAGGTATATCAGGATCAATTGGAATATAGGAGATATTGAGCCATTGCATGGCCAACAACAAGGTGAGTAACAGAGGGCTACGCTCGAGACAAATAATTGTTATTTGTTTCTGCTCGTTGTTTTGTGGCATAGCGTTGAGAATCTGTGATTTCCAATAGAAGACATCGAGATAAAGCTGGTGGTAGGTGATGGACTCCTCAGTTGTCATAATGGCAATTTTATTGGGCTCAGTACGTGCATGCTCAATAAATCGTGCAATAAGATCACCATTGATAGACGGTGTTGAGTCATATACTGGTTGTAGTGATGTTAATGGCGTCATCGCGAGACATGATTGGAGTGTATATGAAATACGATAGCGTTCTAACGTCATAAAGACAATAGATCAATCCAGCGAGTGTTCGATCATGGCTTGTAATGTTTTGCCAAAACGAGTTTGAAACTCAGACGTTAGGTTCCCCGCGATCGTGATAAAGGGTATATTTTGGTTATGATTGCGATGAAACCAAACATCTAGTACATAGTCGATGACATGGATAGGGTAAGTATGAAAAGGGATCTCTTGTTGCGACAAACCAAACAAATTTTCTTGAGACGGATGTTTGTTATTTTCTAAGAAGCTATTGTTGATATTAATATTGATTAAAAATTGCTGGGTTCTATCTGCAATAGCTATGTTTTTACAGGCGCTAATCAGATTAGCAGGCCATTGCCTTTTGGAAAAAAATTTGGCGATGGTCGATAAAGCCATGGTAATGAAAAGTTTTGTGAGTGGGTTTTTAATTTGCGGTAATTTGCCAAGCGCACCGAGTTTGATTAAGCACGCCGCACGTTGGTATATAGCGGTTTCATGTGCTGATTGTTGTGCTTGTTTGGCTAAAGCCAATAAACTCGGCTGGTTATGCAAATCAAGTTTGATGGTATCCATGCGTAAAAAACATCCGATGCTATGATCATAACGGGGATCATGACGGTTTGATTTGATAAGACTGAGGCAGAGCTTATGCGGAGCACAGTTTATATCGTTGTTACAAGATTGTAATAACGCAAGAGAAATTGCTGCAGATAATCCATCATTCAATCCAAGCTGATGTTGGGTACAAAATTGCTGGAATGTTGCTATACAAGCTTCTGTTAATGGAATATGGGTTGCAGAAATTTTACGTTTTTTTACAATATGTTGTTGGGGAAAGCAAAACATGCCTGTGTCTTGCAGGTAGTTTGTCCAGAATTTTGCGTCGGTACTTGCGTGTTGCTGTATGGTTTCATTCGTCTGTGCAATATAATGTTTGTATGAATGCAAATGAGTTTGGATATGTAGGGTGGCTTGCTGGGTAATAAATAGATAAGCATTCGAAAGCTCTTGAAAAAATATCATCATGGAACGCTCGTCTGAGATCATATGGGATATATACCCATGATCTTTCAAAATGCTATGTTTTCAATAGCTGAAAATTGTCATTAATTCG
>CAISKC010000314.1 GCA_903885895.1 uncultured Legionella sp. | reverse complement strand
CCCAATGCCTGACCACTTGAAGCACATGCCGTATGCACAGAGGTGGCATAACCTTGTATACCAAATTGCTGAATTAAAGCAGACAAACCGGCATTGGCAGTCGGTTTGGCAAAATCACTCAATTGATAAAAATCCTGAGACTTGCTCTCTAACTGAGACCAGTCAATCTTTCCATCTGCAGCACAAATTTGTTGAAATCGTTGTAAACTGTCAAAATCCACTGTCATCATGCCACTGCCGGCCACCACACCAAACCGATCAGCTAACACACCGTCTACACCAGGAGAGATGTGCGCATCACGCATGGCTTGCAAAGCCGCTTCCAGACCAAACCATACAAAACGTGAGGCAAAGCGATTTTGCTTGGTCACCAAACTGGGATCAGGTTGAAAATCTTTAACTTCGGCTGCGATATACGTTGGAAAACCGCTGGCATCAAATTGCCGAATGGGGGCAATACCCGATTGCCGTGCCATCAATTGCGCCCAAGATTCGTTAGCGTTATTTCCCAAAGGAGATACCATGCCTAAGCCCGTAATGGCTACTCTTCGCTCACTCATCATTGATCTCCCGTTCCAACCAAAACCATCTCTAGGACATTCATACGTTTGCCCGCAACCGTTGCACAGAATCGTAATATTAACTCGCGGGCATTGTGAGATTTTACTGTGACATCACAGTTCACTACATCGCCGGGGTAAACAAAATCACTCATTTTAATTCTTCGCAAATTATGAATCCGGTATTGGTCGCTGAGCCCTGCCCGCACCAAAAAAACTTTGGCCAAATTCATGTGACATTCTAATAAAACCGTTAAGGGTAATACCGGTTTATGCGGAAAATGATCTGGAAAATACGGTGCCGCGCGCGTCACATGTTTCACCGCAGAAATCCGGATGCCAGGCTCACTGTCTGTGATATGATCATATTCTAATGCAAACTGTCGGTGACTCTCTGCAATTATTAACGGTGCTGGTGCGGCAAGATAGGGCCAGTCGCCAGGTCGATTGATTTCAGCAAATTGCCTTCGGACGACAAGCGGATCAATAAAATCCTCCATCGGCAACATCGGCCCCAGTGCGCCCTCTAAACGAAATATCAATTCAGATCCCACACGCACTTCACCATGATATTGAACAGCCGTATCATCCAATGCATCGATCCAGGATTCTAATTCTAAGGTTTCGCCCACATAAGCTGCTCGCTGAACGGTTACAGACTCTACAATCCCAGCGACTGGACGCAAACGAAAATCATTTTGGTGCATCACAGCCCAAGCCGTCATTTGCCCCAACGTTTCGCCAATCAGTGCGGACATAAAACAATGACGTCCTGATTCATCTGAGGATAGATAAAAATCATCGGGCGTGATGTGTTTGATCCCACAAACCGAACCGGTTGGGGAGGATAAGGCCAAAATCCTATCGACGAATAAAAATCGCATTGGTATTAGAGTGCGCCAACTGCTTGTGCTTGTTCAACAGTAGCGGCCACAATTAATTTACAAAAAGTTTCGACGGTAAATAGCGCAGGAATTTCATTCAATTTCATATTCGGTTTGAAATGTTCAGCAGGCACTTCTGATAAATATTGACGTAATGCTTGCATACCAGCAACGGTTAATACCCCATTTTGTTCAAATTCTTGTTCACTTAACTCGCCGCGAGCATTTTTTTCCAATTGACCACGAGGGATTTT
>CAISKC010000313.1 GCA_903885895.1 uncultured Legionella sp. | reverse complement strand
TCACCTATTACCATGCCATGGTCTACGGCAGGCTTCTAGCATACCTAAGCCAGCGTACACTCGTTTTAGGGAATCGATGATCTAGCTATCGGTAAATTTTGAACACTTCATAAAGAACTTCTTTCATTGAGAGCGCGATTCCTCTGGGATCCGTTAATCTACGGAGGCTTATTCATTCTACGTATTATATATAAAGGGTTGTAATTTTTTGGCGAATCACAAAATCGTTCCACGGATCAAAAGATACATATTTTTTGTCTTTAGTTCTAGGTCTAAAGAAATACTTTGCCTTTTTACTCAGCATTGCAGCAGTGAACGAGAATGAGCTATTTGAGATAAGAAGAATGTCTGCTAGTGTCAATAGAGTGAAATCCAGGACCAATAAAGCCTCCTCATTTTTTTCAAAATCTAGATCAAGTGATGTAATGTGAGGAATCCCTTTGCTTGATAACATTGCTGATGCATAAGGCAAATCATCTGATGAGAGATAAAGTATTGGGTTCCTTTCCTTTATCTGGCTATAAATTTCATCTATTTTTTGAGTGATTTCATCAATGCCAGGAGGTATAAAAGTAGGGTGATTAGATTTTTCATACTCTAAGTAATCCCCTGCTCTGTAATGTAGTGCTACCAAAGGTTGTGAATCAGCCTTCAATTTCTTTAGGGCTTTACTAACCCTTCTAGTGATTGAATCATCTATGTTAAATATATCTTCAAATTTTTCTCGATATTTTTGCAAATGCTTTGTGTGATACTGAAAGTAGCCGGATATATCGATGCGATTGAAGCCTCTTGAATATGTAGATTCTTTAATTAATTCAATATGTAATTCAGGGGGATTGTCTCTAGTCACAATTCTCTCAAATGGGAAAAAATTAGGGCATTCCTCTATTGGTTTTGTTTCGGCTATGTTAAAAATGACATTTCCGAGCCATGGCGGTGTGGAGATTTCATGGTTTAATTTCATTTCAATAAGTTTGAGAAAAAAATGTTGGAAAATTTGATTTCCGAATCTTCCATTTTTTCCAAGATTTGACATTTGAACTATCATGGTAATTATTGTACCCAATTTAATTTAGAGTTTTTTCTAACAATTGAACGAAATCATGCTTGATGCCCTTATTCCTGTTGGCCCAAAAGATAAAGAGATCGCTGAGGTTTGTGCATTATCAATTAGAAAATACGTTAAAGATATTAGGACGATTTACGTTGTATGCAGCGTGGATCCCGGAATACAGGGAACAGTGTTTATCAACGAGAACTTACTGTCATTTACCTTAGATCAAGTCAGGAGTATTTTAAATACGACTGAGCGAGCTGGTTGGTATTTTCAGCAACTGATAAAGCTTCATGCGCCAGTAATTATTCCGGATATCCTTGAGAAATATTTGGTTGTAGATGCAGATACTTTTTTTCTTCAGGAATGTCAATTTGTTGACAATGGTCGGCCAATATTTAACCTTGGGACTGAATATCATGAGCCATATTTTGAGCATATGTCTCGGCTTCACCCTGGTTTGGTAAAAACAATGATGTATTCGGGTATTACGCATACTTTG
>CAISKC010000312.1 GCA_903885895.1 uncultured Legionella sp. | reverse complement strand
TGTAAAACCTGCGATATCAAAGATCCCAAGCAAAACATCCTCTGGACAGCGCCAGAGGGCGGTGGTGGTCCTAATTATGTTGATATGTAGCGTGGACAATACATCATTGTCCACCCAAAAAGATTATCCCCTGCCTACTGGAGCTAGCGCATTCTCGGGATGATTATCTTGTGCTCGCCCAGTAGCTCGCAGTCTACCCGCGGTAAATAACCCCACCCCTACCGCCATCAATCCAACTGATAAACCAAACGATCCTGCATGTATCAATAATGCAACACCCGCTAAGAATAACAATCCCCCAGACAGCTCAGGTAAAAAGCGTATCAACCATGCATTGTTTGTAGGTGCTGGGCTCGGTGCAGCATTGAGAACATTCCGCTCAGGCATGCGTGCCCGGGATCCAGCTTGCGACAAAGGATTTTGATCTTGATTAAGTCTCGTTCTTTGTAGGTTTTCTTCTTGAAGCGCTTGCTGACGCAGAAGTTCTTCCTGACGCAACCGTTCCACTTGAACTAATTGCTGCTGCCTTTCTGCCGCACGTAATCCCGGTAGCGTGTCACGCTGCCTAAAGCGGCGAAACAGGGTTTGGATTTTTGCAGCAGAATCGTAGCTTGCTTCTCTCACCAGAGCAATCATTTCTCTCACTACCCAAGGCGTCTCATCATTCGCTTTCTGATCATGCACTGTCTGCATAAATTTATTCACAAATGCCTCAACATAGATACGACTCATACCATGATGCATCGCAATTTGGCACAACTCAGGATAATTATAGTTTTCTAGTTTCCAAGTAAAAGCACGACGTGCTTCCGCATTGGTCATGGCACGACGACCATCGAAATTGATCGAATTTTGACTCACAAACCACGTGGATCCAGCCTCTTCAGCCATTTCATTGGTTTCAAAATCATAGCCTGACAAAAGTGTGTTCATATCTTGCTCAGGCAAGGCCGCGGTATTCATCTCGTCCATTCTCACCGCACGTCCAGCACGAAATGCCGCCAAGAGTTGTCTTTTCTTCTCTTCAGGTTCAGTACTCGTTGAAACATAGATGGGATCCTCTTCAAGCAAAACACTATCCAACAATACCGATTTGCCTTGTGAGGGTTCGCCTTCAATCAAAAAAACAGACAGCCCACTAATTTTTTGCTCTTTGGTTCTGCCAGGCGCTTGCTTGAAATGCCGCAACCGTACAAATGCTTCTAATAATTGTAAGACGATTTTTCGCGAATCCGTTAGGAAGAAATCATCCGAAGCGATAGTATGTTCAATATCAGGTTGCCAAATTGGCATCTCAGGAAAAGCATTTTTAAATGCACGACCATGCTGCTCATACGCCAACGCTTTCGTCATATAATAGGCAAAGAAATAGGCAATGTGCTGAGGTGGCACATTTGGATATACCAAAATTGTACTAATGGTCAACAAAGCCATCGTGCACAATTCTCTGGGCGTGACTAAGACCACATGACTGGGTAAGCCAACCATAAATCTGTAAGCATGTAAAATCGGATCGAGCACTGTTTCGGGCTTAACCCCGGTACCTACAAACAAGGGTATTAATATCTCTTGCCCAATAAAATGCGAAGGTAACGGATCGAAAATACAAGTATTGCCATAACGCAAAAATAACGTCGCTAATCGGCGCTCCCCTCCATCGGAATATGGATTACCAATAAAAATAACTTGGTGGTTTTTATTTAATAAATGATATTCTCCATTCCAGAATATACTATGCGGTAACCTTTCAAACATGCTCCAATTGCTTTTTGCTATGGTTGCTTCATCCATCACCAATTTAGTGGGTTGAGATTGTCCTTCCACAATCCACGTCGGTATCTTACTGAGCCCGTAATGTGCATCAGGATACGTCCGCTTCATAAACTCGGTTTTACCGCCACCTGTTTTACCTAAAACAACCACCATCGATTCATCCGCTAATATAGGTTCCAGGTCTTGGCGACGCTTTTCCATCACATCTGCAACTTCTAAATCAGAGGCTTCTTCATTCAGCTTTTCCAACCCATTCCAATTTTTTTGAGAGAACTCATATAAATTCGGATGATCCAATACAACACCCCGAAGCTGTTGCCGCAGGATATAGCGCATACGCTGATTCAAACGCACGTATGGCTCATCATTGGGACATGTTGCAAGCAAACGATCTATCAGCGCCGTTTCTGATGGATATTTGCCATACAATGCTTGTTTTTTGTCTTCTTTACTCACCGATCTCAAATCAAGGCCATCACAAAAGTCAAATTTCGGATTCGGAGTTGTCATCACCGTCAGACGACCAGGCATCTCATGTTGAAACAGCAAAAATGGTACGAGACTGTCAATCAATTCTTGTGTGAACTGCCCTATCAATACAATATGGTGGCCAGCGGTCAACTTAGTATTTAAAAAGGATGGAGCCGTTTTAAAAATGTATTTTTTATTCACAGGATCATACGTAGGCGTTGTCTTACCCAATAATTGGGCTGCTTCACATTCTGAAATATCTATCACAATATCTTCGTCACGCTGTATCTGCTCTAAACTGTAATCAATATCGCTCGTTTGGATCACGGTCGTTTTTGAAGCTATAATTTGAAAAGGTCCTTCTAACCATTTCAACTTCACATTATAATTGAGACATTCTGTCAATAACCGCGCTTTATTCCCCGCAGAAATAGGCCCAGTTTGATAAACTTGAATCGTCTGACCTGCGTGGGACTCTACCGAACCATCCTCATAAATCATCTTTGGGTCGCGCGCTTCATAATGTTTGAAAAATTTAGATAAATATTTTCCATTTAATAAAATAGGACCCGTCATAGTTCTATCAGCGTCACCATCTAAGACTTGCATGAGTGCATCCCAATCATAACCAGAATGGGTATAAGTCGTTACAGATTGTCCAGTCAATCTTCGGTGATTCAGCAATGTCCTTGCCAAATGCCATTGAAAATTGGGATCTTCGACGCACACATTATTCAGTATGATAGATGAACTACGCCCTAATACTGAAGACCATACACCATCCTGCCAAAAAAATTGCTCACCCATGATCCAGCGCCCTTCCAAGCGCGCGCGCCAATTTTCTTGACCAAAAAATTCAATACTTTGCGTGCTCTCATCAAGATTTTGCGGTACGTCAGTGATCTGCGGCAATCCTTCTAACAAAACAGTTTCTGATAAAGGACAATGCTTACGATTTTTTGGGGCGAAGCGCGAAACCAAATCCGATTTCGCATAGGTCTTGGGATTTTCTAGATTCATCAATACCAGGACAATCGCAGATTCCGGGATCTTCACATTATCTGCCTTACGTATCTTTGGCGGATCAAATGTCGTATTAAGTCGCGCGTTATCCGCTGATTCAAACATGTCTTGATTTACAATAAAAATAGGGGGTAGACGCGAACCTTCGGCCTTTGTTTTGATAAAAACCACCATTTTCCCACCAGGTCCCGGTTCAATCGTTCCCAAACTTCCATCACGTTTCATATAACGCGAAGAACAGGTCAAATCTTTTGGTTCATTGGCCGGGTAAACAGGTTGATCAGACAATTCACAAAATTGCTCAAGATGAAGCATCAAGGCATTCAGGCATTTGCGATTTTTCAAATACACCAGTTGATTACGCCCTTCTCCCGTTGTCAGCGTTTGCAAATAACTAGGTAATGTATGAGCAACCTCTTCCGTTTTACGTTGAAAATAACGGTTCATCCACTGGGTAGAATGTTGGCGGTGCACAACAGCTTCGACAGCCTTAATTGGTGCAGATTGCGCTTCAGGTTCTTGAGGTTTGGTTTCTTTTTTTACTTCAGAACCTTTTCGGTAATAGGCTGTAGGTTCGAGCGCAATATTGCGCTCTTGACAAAGAGCTTGCAG
>CAISKC010000311.1 GCA_903885895.1 uncultured Legionella sp. | reverse complement strand
TATAGGGAGATGTTGTTTATTAGATAGTTTTTAATTTACCGCAAACTGCGCGGAGAGCGCAAAGGTTAATACGAAGTTTTAATCCCTCACCGGTTTGGTGGGGGATTTTTGTTTGTCACATTTAACGTGTCATCGTTTTGTCATTTTTGGCTTAGGAACATTCTAATAAATATTAAATAGTAATTTAGTATGAGTGAATTCCTTATCATGAAAAACGGACTGACCATATTTCTGTACTTAATGTTGCAATCAGCATGTTTTTCGCAATCGATTAATTGGTTATGGGCGAGAGATATGTCGGGTTCTAATGATAGTATTACCACAATTGCCCATGATAATTTAGGAAGTGTGTACGCGGCTGGAAGATTTACAGGGGATTCTATTGGCTTCGGTGATACCGCTCTATTTAGGAATAGTGTAAATAGTTCTAATTGTTTTATTGCAAAATTCTCCTCATCCGGCTATCTTGAATGGGTGAATCAATTTGCAGTTTTAGGGGCAAATACTTATGGTAGTCTCGGGATCAATAGCGGCCCGTTCGTTACAATTGACGCGAGTAATAACACGTATGTTGCTGGAGGTTTTGTTGGCAGAATGGTAGTTTTGGGTTCCGATACAGTATTTGCACAGGAAACCAGCCCATATAACACATATGAATTTTTCATCGCTAAATATGACAGCACTGGTAGGTTTTTGTGGGCGAAGTTTGGCGGTAATGCTTATTGCGAGGGTATTGCCGTAGATAAAAGAGGAAATGTTTGCGTTACGGGGTATTTTGAGGATACTGTCAGTTTCGGACATAATGTTTTAATTGATCATTACGGTGGAGACGTTTTTACTGTAAAATATGATAGTGAAGGAAATGTTATGTGGGCGGTAAGCGGCGTAATTCAAGGTGAAGCCGGAGCATCGGGAAGTTATATTACAACGGATGAGAATGATAATATTTACGTTGCTGGTACCTTTTTCCTTGATACTATGGCACCCGCCGCACTTTCCTTTGATGCTTCAAGTTTCTCAATCGGCCAGCAGCCATTTCATAATCAGGCTGTGTTTATGGTTAAATATAATCCAACGGGAAATGCAATTTGGGTTGACCATTCTCCCATTTTCGGACAAGGAAAGACTACGGGCATGGCGATAAACCTCAAAGGTGATCTTTATATAACCGGATTTTTTGATGGTGATAATATTAGTTTTGGAGCATATAGTTTTGCAAACTCACAGCCTTCGTTTGACGCTTTTTTTATAGCTAAATTCGACACTGGCGGCAATTTTCATTGGGCCCAAATAGGACAAGGAAATTATACTCCTAATCGCAACTGCGATGTATGGGGGCAAGGAGTTGCTACAGATAATGCCGGAAATGTATATGCTTCAGGGGGATTTAATACTCAGGAATTTATCTTTAATAACGATACTTTTCTACCGCCTTCTGTTTATAGACATCCCGGATTCATTTTGACACTTGATCCGAATGGAAATGAACTTTGCAATACCAT
>CAISKC010000310.1 GCA_903885895.1 uncultured Legionella sp. | reverse complement strand
GCCATACGTACGATGGTGTCATAGACAGCCGTATCACCATGCGGATGATATTTACCGATCACATCACCGACTACACGAGCGGATTTTTTGTAAGGTTTAGACCAGTCATTGCCCAATTCACTCATCGCGAACAACACGCGTCGATGTACAGGTTTCAAACCATCGCGTACATCCGGCAAAGCACGACCGACGATGACGCTCATCGCATAATCTAAGTAAGATTGTTTTAACTCATCTTCAATATTGACCGGTATAATTTCTTTTGCTGAATAAACCATTCTTGATTCTGCCTCTTAAAACTGAGATCTTGCATAAACATTTTATGATAAAGTGTACCATATCTCCCAATAAGAGGACAGATGATGTTGTGTTTTGAAGTAGATTCAACTAGTAAATTTATGTAATATTGTCATTTAATGCTTTAAAGCAAGGATCCCCTATGAAACCCGAGTTTGCCACATTAACGATTCCAGGACACGAAACGATTGAACTTCCCCTTTATCATCCAACTTTAGGTAATGATGTGATAGATATTGGCAAAATAAGCGAAGAGGTGTATACCTACGATCCCGGCTTCATGTCCACGGCAGCTTGTGAATCAAAAATTACTTATATCGATGGAGATAAGGGAATCCTGCTATATCGCGGTTATCCCATTGAACAATTGGCCGAGAAAAAAACGTTTTTAGATATCTGTTATCTCCTTCTCAATGGCGAACTACCTGATAAATCAGAGCAAACCGCTTTTCGCCTACTCGTGAATAATCATACAATGGTACATCAACAAATGTATCAATTTTTGAATGGATTTCGCCGGGATGCACATCCCATGGCAATCATGGTCGGTATCGTTGGTGCTTTGTCCGCGTTTTATCATGACTCTATGGATCTCACCGACCAACGTGATCGCTATACTTCGGCGATTCGTTTAATCGCTAAAATGCCCACGCTGGCTGCCATGAGTTATAAATACTCTATCGGTATGCCTTATATGTACCCCCAAAACAAAATGTCTTATACCGAAAACTTTTTACATATGATGTTCGGCACCCCTACGGAAAGTACGGTCCCGAATCCCATACTAGTTAAAGCCATGGATACCATCTTCATTTTACATGCTGACCACGAACAAAATGCCTCCACTTCAACCGTGCGTTTAGCAGGCTCGACCGGTGCCAATCCCTTTGCTTGTATTTCTGCTGGCATTGGGGCTTTATGGGGACCTGCGCATGGCGGTGCTAACGAAGCGTGTTTAAATATGCTCAAAGAAATTGGTGATATCAGCAAAATCAATGAGTACATCAAGCGCGCCAAAGATAAAAATGATACCTTCCGCTTGATGGGCTTTGGACATCGCGTCTATAAAAGTTATGACCCACGCGCGAAAGTCATGCGTCAAACTTGCCATGACGTCTTAAATGCTGTCGGAGCCAAAGATGAGCCGCTGTTCAAACTTGCTATGGAATTGGAACGCATTGCGCTAGAAGATGATTACTTCATTGAGAAAAAACTTTACCCCAATGTGGATTTTTACTCAGGATTAACTTTAAGCGCCATCGGGATCCCCACCAATATGTTCACCGTGATCTTTGCTTTAGCAAGAACCGTAGGCTGGATGTCGCATTGGATGGAAATGACGGCGGGCTCTGCCAAAATTGGACGCCCAAGACAATTTTATACCGGAGAAAAACAACGCGATGTTATATGACATCGTGGTCATTGGCGGCGGCATCAACGGTTGTGGATGCGCCGCAGATGCAGCCATGCGCGGCCTATCGGTTCTACTCTGTGAGCAAGACGATTTGGCAGCACACACCTCCTCTCAAAGTAGCAAACTCATTCATGGTGGCTTGCGCTATTTAGAACAGTACCAGTTTCGCTTGGTGCACCAAGCGCTAGAAGAACAACGTATTTTAATGCATATTGCACCGCATCTGATCCATCCTCTTGCGTTCGTCCTTCCTTATCGTCTTGGTTTACGTCCAGCCTGGCTCTTGCGGTGCGGCCTATTTTTATATGATCATTTGAGTCTCAGCAACCCGTTACCCCATTGCAAAACCCTTTCCAGACCAAACAATCCCCATTATTTTTCGCCCTTGGCTACAGAGATGAATAAAGGATTTTTATTTTATGATGCACAAACGCATGATGCACGTTTGACCATCCACGCCGCATTACAAGCACAAGCCCATGGCGCCACCATTCTGCCACACACACGCTTTACACACGCGCAAGCACAAGAGGATGGGACATGGCAGATCACGCTCCAACCCAAACAAGGTCAAGCACAGCACGTTTTTGCGAAGGTCATCATCAATGCCGCTGGACCCTGGGTGACTCAGGTTGCCACAGCATGTCAGCATCCGCTGCAACACAACATCACATACGTCAAAGGGAGTCATATTGTGGTACCAGCATTTTATGCTGGTCAGCATGCCTATTTACTCCAAGCCCCGGATCAACGCATCGTCTTTGTGATGCCCTACCAGGGTCAAACACTCATAGGCACTACAGATGTCTTGGTAGCCGATCCCAATCAGCCACCCTGTATTACCCCAGAAGAAATTCAGTATTTTAAACAGATTATTCATACCTATTTCCAACATACCATCACAGACATCACGGCCACTTGGTCTGGCATACGTGCCTTACCAGCACAATCAAATACCTCTCCAACTCAATTAAGTCGTGATTTTTCTTTTGAGATACAGCATCAACCCTTACCCATCATCAGTATCATTAGTGGTAAACTGACCACGTACCGACGCCTAGCTACACAAGTATTAGATAGTTTACGATCTATTTTTCCAGACTTACCGCCCACTACCACAGATGTTACCCCGATGCCTGGTGGGGCATGGCTCAATCAAGCTTATTCAGATTATATAAGACATGCTCAAAAATACTACACATGGCTAGACCGAGAGATATTACACCATTATCTCAATACCTATGGCACCAGAACCGAATTATTACTCCAAGATTGCAAACAACTCACAGATTTGGGCCAAGCGTTCGGGCCGATTCTCCGGCAAAAAGAAGTGAATTTTTTGCGTCAAACCGAATGGGCACAAACAGCAGAAGACATATTATGGCGCAGAACACAATTAGGATTAACCATGTCTAATCAAGATCGTGTTGCATTGGAAGCGTATTTGGATATCTCCCCGTCATCCCAGCTAGAGATCGATCTTGATTGAGGGGTGGCATGACGGGGAGCACTCAAACCCAATAGCGTTAAGTTAAAGCTAAATACTATTCCGTTCGGGCTGAGGAGAGGCGCTAGCCTCGTCTCGAAGCTTTGATGCCAATGCTTTGAGACGGCGTAAACGCCTCCTCAGCACGAACGGCTCGATGCCATATTTAATGAAATACTCTTTAACTTTACGCCATTACACTCAGATCTTAACGTCTATGATCTATTTGTTTTTCGCCGCTTTTTGCTCTAAAACAGACCCATCAGGCGCTGGCGCAGGCGCCCCCCATATTAGATACCATACAAAACCTCCTACGCCACCAACTACGCTACCCAATACACTACCCAAACCATTTCCTTCCGTTGCAGCTTTTGGTGAAGCATTCCGTTCTTCAGGAACCATACCACCTCCCTCCAAATCTGCATCAGAGCTCGCATAAATAACCTTGCGATCCACGCTCTGCTCCAAATCAGCATCAGAGCTCGCATAAGCACTCTGTGGAGTCCCTATTTTGCCATTTACGGGTTTACGCTGTCTAAGTCCACAAACCGGACTATCACTCGAAACAGAGGCCGTATCATCTGATGATGCGCTAGGTGTATGAATTTTGATTTTTACCGGAGGAGGGTTAATTTGTGCGACCAAAGCTTGCAAAAAACCGATAGATAACTCACCGTGTAGTCTTTTAAGTCGTGCTAATAATTCCTTAGGTCTCACACATTTTAGTATAGTACTGAAAATAGCTTCCCTATTATCCATGGTTACCAACTCAGCTTGTTTTGCGAGCACAGTGCACATCGCCATATAAACAAAAAAATCTGAATTATTTATATGTGGCATTAAAAAATCTGCGTACGCTTGTCCACAATCGCCGATTAATGCATCTGTAACACCGAATTCGCTTAATGACTGCACAAATAAAGGTCTCTGTTCAAGCGTCATCTCTGCGTAACAATGATCATACATCACTATCAACAGGGCAGACTGCGTTACCCCTCCTACGCCTACCAGTAAATTGACCAAGTTTTGACAATAATCCAAATCTAATTTTTTCTCAGTCTCTAGCCTTATATTTGGAGATCGAGCAATGATTGCCAGATTTTTCCGATGTTGCTCAAGTCTACCCAAGATTTGTTGGTCTAAGTGACCCGCAAAAAACTTGATCAATCTCGCCAGGTCCACTGGCACTGCACTATTTTTTACTTGCTCAAACATGCATGATTCAAGTTGATCATTATTTTTCAGTTCCAAGACAGCAGAGGCTAATGCCAAAGGAAATGGCTGTGTCTCAAGCTCCCTCACAATAGTCTGTTTAAATTGAGTCTGCGCATTGTCATGTTGCTTCCGTGAAGCGCCAACCTTATTCTCCTCTTCCGGCAACAATTTCTCCTGTGCGAAGATAACGATAGATCGTGCATAGTCCATATAATTACAGGCAGATACTAATGTTCTAATATAAGGATTACATTTCACATTCGTATTCATCACCTTGATCGCTGCTGCATAATTTCTCACCACAGCTTGCTCAGCAATCGCTTTATAAAACGCAGCGCTCACGGTTGATGCTAATCCAAGTTGCTTCACTTCTATCATTTGTGCAACTCTTTCATATTTTTCATTTGGGTTATTCACACCCGTTGCTTTCAATAATTGCAACCCCTCTACTCCCATGATCAAGGGATCATAGCCTGATATAAACGCAAGATTATCTTGAGAAAATAAATCATCACTCTCTAATTTTCTGGCTTGCTGCATCAATTCGCCACGCGCAAAGCGACTCAGGCCGGAGAACCAATACAGGATAATCCGTGCGTACCAATTTGGCCGAAAAAAAGATCCGCATAATAATCCGAGTATCCGTTTTATCTGATGCTCGTTTCCAGCATCCATATTTAAAGTTTCTAATGTTCTTAACTGCGTTTTTATCGAAGACGGGATGAACCAACGTAAAAAATACAAACTTTTATAATATAACTGGAGATTTTGCAATTCTTGTAATACTGTGTGCGATAAAGCCATATTATGCGTCCCCAAACATTCATACGTTTTACGAATGAATTCGCAAAAGGCATGTCCAATATATATACATAAAAACAGTGGTTATTGTAACTCAAATAAAAAACAAAATAAACTATTTTTAAACACAATGAATCATGCGAATAATACAAAGACAGCAATTCTGCCACATTATGCTACAATTTTATTAGAACAGAACTGAGGGTACTCACTATGACTATGGACAACAACGATTCCATCACATCTGCAATAGAGGATGTCCCGCAGTCTTTAGACGTAACAGTAGAACAAACGCGGAACCTCATTAAACACTATAAACAAGAACTCGTCACACTTCGTGCCACAATGCGTGCAGCTGAAAGTAATCAAGATACTGGACAATTTCCACAAGGTAAGCAACAATAACCAGATAATTCTCAACAATTACTCCAGAGATATGGCTCAATACACACCCATAATAAAAATGTGGCACGCATTATGGTTGTTTTCTGGTGCTTTACTCCTCATTTTTATTTTGAATCCATTGTTACATCAAGGTATGTTTTTAGATGGTGTGATTTATGCTGCCATTGCTAAAAATTTGAGCTTAGATCACGGTACCATTTGGCAGCCTTTTTACTCAGAAACATTGTATCCACAATTTTATGAGCATCCACCTTTGGCTCTCTACCTGGAATCACTTCTGTTCAGAGTACTAGGTGAGCATGTCAGAGTTGAAAATATATATTCGTTTTTTATCATATTAGGGCAGCTTACACTCCTCTGTTGGTATTGGTTGAAAAAAGAAAAACCGGCCTTTTATCACTTAGTCATATTATTACTCATATGGGTGATGGTCCCTCTCAATACTCGCGTATTCACTAGTAATATACTCGAATCCACTTTAACCCTCTTTACAACTTCTGCCAGCTTATTACTGTTGCTAGAGACCAAACGTAAATGGGTTGATGCGACCTGTCTATTCTTAGCATCTCTTGCTATCTTTTTAGGGCTATTATCCAACGGGCCAACGGCTTTTTTCCCCTTAGTCATTCCTTTAATCAAAACTATCACACACGCTCCCCCACGTGACTGGATGACAGGTCTCAAAAAAACCGGGCTACTCATCTTAAACGTCATGCTGATATTATTCATCTTTTATCGCATGGTCCCTGCTGCATGGCAGAATACTTTGGGCTATCTATACAGCCAACTTTTACCCTCTATTATAGGAGACAGAATACCCATTTATACCGGACTGAAACATTTGCATATTATCGTTATTTATTTACGCGCCATAAGCATAGTAAGTATATTTAGCTTAACTTGCCTTGTCAGCGCAGCAATCATACAACAACAACCTATTTGGCCTTCTATCAAACAGCGTATTGCCAATCCAACGTTTTTATTATTTTTTTATATATCGCTCATAGCGTCTTTGCCGGTTGGCATTAGTCATCGTCAAGATTTCAGTTATATCGGCCAATGTGCGCCCTTTATCACACTGGCATGCACCTATCTTTGCTATCAACCTTGCCTTATCATCTTAAACTACTGCACGATACACCGCGCTTACATGAACCTGATTCAGATATTGTCTGCCTTCATTTTTATACTTACCGTCTGCATGAGCACACAGAGTTGTTCACAATACAAACGTGATGAATTGCTACTCAAAGATCTCCATGTCTTGATCCCTTTTTTACAGCATACCTCGATCATTTCATCCACCAAATTGATCTATGATCAATCGATTACAGCTGCTTATTTAGCTAGACTTTCTATGATTGGATTAGAAAAAGGTCAAGACCAACCTTACTATCTAGCGTTAAAAAATGACGCAGCGCCGCATGGGTATTACCCTGTCAAAATACCTTTGGCTTATTATGCTCTATATAAAAAAATGTGATCGAAGGCAATAAATGTTTTGGTGCGCTAACTCACAGTCAAATCTAAAAGCTGTGCATCCAGATCTTGTAACTCTTTTTGCAAAGCTTGCATACTGTGCGCATCTTGACGCAACCGCATAGACTCTAACGTCGCAACCATGGCTAAACGTTGTTGCGATAATTTACTATGTTTGATTTGGGTTTGCTCCAACCATTGCACACGCGTTCCCATTTTATCTAACGTGTTACTAGCATGCTGCTTAGGCTTATGCGTACGACAAATATGAACCAATACATGAATTTTTTGACTGAGTCGTGTACTCCAATATTGGATAACACAATCAGGTGTTTGACTTGTGATGGCATTCAAGTCACGAGCAATTTCCAGCACACAATCAGCACCAGAAGACACATCGCGAAATAAGCCCTTGGGCAATAAACTTAAAGGAAAAAACGCCCCAAACTTTAAAACTTGGCGCTCTAACTCTGGTAAACGATCGCGCAATTGTGCGACAGCTTGTTGCCAATCCATTTTATGTTCCTCGTAACGACTCGGAGGGTACTCTCGACGCCCAGTAAATGGAATAAGACGTTTATTTACCGAAACCGTTGATTCGTCGCAGCATCATATATCGCGCTGGGTTGTTGCTCAATCCCCACATCGCCTACCACCACACCATCCAAGCCTTTCGGAAATAATCGCTCCAATTCGGTCAGGGAACGCGCAGGTGCTTGACCATGTGGATTAGCACTGGTTGAAACAATCGGACCTAATTGACATAATTTTTGAGCAATAGGATGGGCTGTCATCCGCACCGCGATCGTATCATGGACACCAGAAACCCACGCCGGCACACAGTCTGACTTGGGAAACACCCATGTGACAGGTCCAGGCCAAGTTTCTTTGATCTCGGCCAGTCGTGATACTGGAAACTCGCCAATCAGCCCAAACAATTGCGGCCAATCAGCAATTAACACTATCAAACCTTGTTGCTGCGACCGACCTTTTAATGTCAAAATTCGCTCTACCGCGGCTTGATTGAAAGGATCACAACCTAAGCCATATACCGCTTCAGTAGGATAAGCAAGCACCTGCCCAGCTTGAATTGCCAGCAGGGCTTGATTCAGATCGCCGATACATTGGATCATGCCACTTCAGTAATCGAATTTATCATAATAGCTTCAAGCGGCACATCTGAATGCCCCGCTTTCTGCCCCGTTTTCACTTTTGCGATCGCATCCACCACATCCATACCTTCTATCACTTCTCCAAATACACAATACCCATATCCTTGTGCATTTTCAGCAGAGTGATTCAAAAATCCATTATCCGCCAAATTAATAAAAAATTGCGCTGAGGCAGAATGCGGATCAGACGTCCTAGCCATAGCGATCGTACCGCGCTTATTTGGTTTCGCTGCCTTCGCTTCATTTTTCACAGTCTCTGGGGCTGGTTTGGTTTGCATCGCAGCATCCATACCACCACCTTGAATCATGAATCCTCCGATCACACGATGAAAAATAGTATCTTTATAAAATTCTTTACGCACGTAAGCTAAAAAATTATCCGCTGTTTTGGGCGTATTTTCTGTATCTAATTGCAAGGAGATATCTCCTAGCGATGTCTTAATCAAAATCATAATATCTCCTGTTTAATAATATGCTCGCGCATTCTATCACAAACTGCATGCAAAACATGGATATTATGCATGCATGCTAATGCCGTAAATAAAGGATGCTTTTGTTTAAATAAATGATGTAAATAAGCTCGAGAATACTTTTGGCAAGTGCTACAACTGCAATCTTGCATAATAGGCTGCATATCTTGCGCATAACAGGCTTTTTTAATTTGCAAGCGCCCTTGTTCATGCTCAGACTCAAAACGCAACCAGTGACCGTGTGACACCATTCGTCCACAATAGAGCGCTCCGTGACGCGCATTGCGCGTAGGCGCGACACAATCAAAGATATCAACGCCTTGCTCCACCACATCTAATAAATCCTGCGGCGACATGCCCACACCCATGGTATAACGTATCTTTGTTTCAGGGAGTGCTTGGCGAACCCATTCCACCACTTGAACAGTTGCAACCATATCAAAACCAATTGTTTCCCCGCCAATTGCCAAGCCATCTACGGCTTGATCAGCGACAAATTCCGCGCTTTGCAAGCGCAAATCCGGGTACACACCGCCTTGGATGATCCCAAATAAAGCTTGATGCAAACCATATCTCGATGTTGGATGAGATTGATGATAATCAATCGATTCTAATAACCAACGATGCGTACGCTGCATAATCTCTTGCGCTTGAACATGAGTCGCCGCATCGGGCGTACATTGATCAAATGCCATAATAATATCAGCACCGATGATTTTTTGCGTTGCCAATGACATGGCTGGGGTCATATGAATGAGACGTTGACTATCTGGTAGTGTAAAATGCGCGCCCTTTTCATCAACCGTGCAAATTTTCTTGGATAAAGAAAAAACCTGAAACCCGCCACTATCAGTCAGCATAGGACCATGCCAACCCATAAATCGGTGCATCCCGCCTGCGCGCTCAATCACCTCCATCCCTGGTGCACACAACATATGATAAGTATTGCCGCCCAAGATAATCTGACTGCCGCTTTCGCGTAATTCTTCCGGAGTCAAATTATTAACGCCAGCTCGCGTGCCAACCGGCATAAAAGTTGGCGTGGTAAACGTTCCATGCGGCGTCTGAACCTGCATCACGCGCGCAGCGCTATGTGCATGACGCTGCAAAACTTTGCAAGCAAAGTGATTGGGTACGGGGAGGGCTAAATCAACTGACATATATCTATTATATCCGAAATTTTAAGTGTCTTTAAAAAAAGGCATCATGACCGCGTAGACGGGAATGACACCTTTTGATCAACACATTCTTTTATCAAAATTTTGAGTGGCGACGTACGTTCGTGTAAACAAATAGATTGAGCACCAACATCGCAACAAAATAAAGCGCCGACCACAATGGAATAGACAGTCCATACCATTGCCAATCAACATGCGAACAATCACTGGTTCCCCAAAAGAACGATTTAAGGATCATATCCCAAGAAAAAAAATGCATCATTGCATTCAAACCAGGGAGGCATTGGCCTGCATCTTCGACCGGTAAGGACTGTAACCATAATTGCCGACTGGCAAAATATAAACCTAAACACGTCAGAATGCACTGAAACAGAGACAGCATTTTAGCAGGCCTAGCATGCCGTAAGACAACACCAACAATACACAAAACCCCAAATAGCATGGCGCAAGAACGCTGCATAAAACACAAAGGACACGGTCGGAGCTGATTCAGAAATTCGATGTAAAAAGAAAATCCTAAAATAAAAATAGTCAAAATTAACATAAAACCTTGAAATTTCCGATAATTTGCTTTTTGCATATGCATATGTCGTCCTTAGTAAATTGTGGCGTTTTACAAATGTCCCTCAAATGATTATAAACTCGCCTTTCCCAACCCGCAATCCAAATTACACACTAACCTACCCCAAAGACCACAGAAACCTTCACCACACCAGCCACATCCGTTTTAGTCAGATCCATATTTTTAATCGTCATAGTATAGCGGGCTGTTTGTACTTGTAACCATGCCATAAAAGCATTATAAGGTACAGCATCAAAACTCAATTGAATCTCTCCACTAGCCGTTTGCGCCAATTGATAGGGAAAACGACTAAATGTCGTGTGTTTCAAAACCTTAGTCAAAATAGACAACAAATTACCTGCCGCAACCGTTTGCGGTTTTTTTTCATTGGCATAACCTTGTTGCACATGTTGTATCCAAGTCAACGTAGTTTGCTTCTCAAGCAATTGAGTTCGTCCATTCAAAACCGCTGTTGTCAATGGCGCATACACTAGCGCGTACAAAAGATAAACACCCAGACACACAGCTGCTATCAGCACAGAAATTTGTTCGCGTTCATTTAACTGCTGCCAATAAGCTTTCATAACGATAGCTCCAATTTCGCTACAACTTTCTCATTTTCCGTTGCTGCTGACACTTGATGGACATGCACTTGTGTTTTCTGTAAATAACCCTCAATATTTTCCAACTCAGAAAAATTATCACAGTGAAACATCACAGTTAACACTTGATTTTGAAATTGCAAAGCTTGAACGCTTGACGCAATTTTAGCGGCTGGCGGATGCGTTGCCCCTGGTTGTGCTTGGACAAGTGCCAAAGATAATTTTTCTATCAACGACCAAAAAGTAGCATTGTGCGGCGCCCCCGACGTGGCCAAGGCGGAGGCGTACCTGCTCTGTTACGAACGCGTGGCCCCGACGGCTCTGACGACGGCGGCGACAGCGG
>CAISKC010000309.1 GCA_903885895.1 uncultured Legionella sp. | reverse complement strand
TGTACTTCCCGCTGGATATTTGCACAAATAATAGCGGAGCTTCCTCCCAATATGCAGACTGCTTTAATATTAAATGTTCTTTAAACGATGAGAACAAACAAGCGGAATGTACTTGCCCCGTTATCACTACTACTAAGAGCTTTATAGCAGAAAGCCCTAACTGCAAAACAAATGAGCAACGTTGTGCGTTTCTTGCTTCAAATAGCGAGTTTGCGCTAAATGGCGCACCGACTCTAATAGGCCTTATAATCATTAATGAAGGATTAGACATGTATAATAAACATCTCAGCCCACAATATTTTTGCCAATAATATAGTCAATATGATTTAATTTCTGCGGGTGCATTCGTTCGGTTACGTTAGAATTTGTGTACCCGTCTCTGTTCGTATCAAATGAACAGATTGATTACCCGACAAGTTTTCTATCATGCTTGCAAGCTCTTGCGAATGAGTGGTGAGCCATATTTGTGAATATTGAGCAGCGCTCACTATTAACTCCGCCAGTGGTTGCATAAGATCTGGATGCAAACTTGTTTCTGGTTCGTTCAAAGCAAGCAATGTCGCTGGTCTAGGACTTAGTAATGCCGCAATCAAACATAAATAACGTAGCGTGCCATCCGAAAGCTCCCTCGCTTCCAACGGCCGGAGGATCCCTGGCATCTGTAATTGAATGTCAAACCGCGTTTTATTATCGACATTGATAATCAATTTTGCGCCAGGAAATGCGCGCTCTACTGAATCATTCAGCAATGCGCTGTCACCTATTTCTAGAATGGTTTGTAAGGCAGCTGCAAGATTGTAGCCATCATTACCTAACACTTCCGTGCTCGTACCCACCTGTGGACTTCTGATTGGAGATTCAGGATCAGTACGAAAATGATGATAAAATCGCCATTTTCTTATTTCTTGGCTTAACGTAAACAGCTCTGGATAAAGATGAGGATCTTGTAATTGTGCTAAAACAGACTCCGATTGAGATAATCCAACTGGATAGGTAATGCGTTGGCCATCTTGATTCATGATCCATGCACTGGATCCTTGTCTCTCTAGGAGCATTGTACTCGGTCGCTTCGTTTCTCCCAACCATACACATTCTGTCTTGACCTCAGGATCCAGCCCAAACATAGAAATGGGGGGACGCGTGGGAGGCGGTAATCCGCAAGCAATTTCATAGTTTAAATCATCAGTTTGAATGCTTAAAATCAATCTAACGGGTGCTTTGGATGACATCGATAGCTGTTTCTTTCCAGCCCATAAAACAGAAGGCATCCCCCCTTCCACTGCAAGTGTTTCCGCCAATTCTCCATTCACCGCTTTGGCAAGCAAATATACCGCCTTATATAAATTGCTTTTACCACAGCCATTGGCGCCGACTACAACCGTGATATCGGTCATAGATAGACGCAGCGTTTGAATAGAACGATACCCTTGAATAAAAAGCGTTTTAATGGCCATTTTTAATCAACTGTAAGACCCTATTCACAAACTCTAATTTTTGATCCGTATAGGCTTCCCGATCATATAAATGCTCATCCGCTAACCTAATCTTTAATTGCTCATATTCTTTTGCGATGTCAGGATGTAAGCGCAAATAATCTCTAAAGTTTAATTTATTACACCAATGCTCTGAATTTTGTTCAAATATATGCACATGATGCGTTCGCTTTTCGCCATAGGGAGGCATACCCTTAACAAAAAACATTCTTTTGGGATCAGGATTGCTATCCCAGTATTCATAACCTAGTTTTTGCAGGATGGGGACTGCAATGAGTTTCATCTCTTCTAATGAAGCAACCGCTATTTGAATATCCAGTATCGGCTTTGCAGACAAACCGGCAATAGCAGTGCTGCCGACATGCTGAATATCTATTATTTTATGCGCAGGAAAAACTGCTTTTATTTTGTCTATTTCTGCTTGCGCCAACGATGGCCATTCTGGATGATAGGGTACGAGCTGAACATGGTCATTTTTTAAAACAGCGTCACTGTCTTTGATAAAATCTTCGGCCGTGATGACCCAATGCTCATGCCCACGCCACTCACCATTTATTTTTAAATAACGTGGAGAAAAACCTTCATAACGAAATCCATTATTTTTTACCAAACCAATTGAGCGCATATTTTCCGGCTGTATATTCGCTTCTAATCGGTGCAGAGTCATATCCTCAAATACTTTATGTAACAATAATTTTAAACCTGCACTCATATAACCTTGACCAGCGTACTCAGAAACAGCATAAAATCCCAAATAAGCATTTTGGAAAACCCCGCGCACAATTTCGCTAACATTGAATATGCCTACGATATGGTTTGATGCATCGCAGATCAAAAAGCCCTTTTGATTCGGTTGCTGGATACGGTGCCAATAATCATCAAATTCTTGTGGCGTCTGCGGGGCTTGAACCCAAGGATAATGCAATGATTGACTATGCGCCATTGCTTGCAAAAATGCGTCTTTATCTTCAAGTATTGGTTCACGAATTAACAAAGGCAAGTTCACTATTCTTCCTGACCAGTTTTTAAAAACAATATACTACAACGAAAAAATGCTTTAGAACAAAGAAAGTTCATAAAAGAGATGCGATATATTTTTGTTTAAAATGGTAAAGAATGCTAAGTTGTAAAAAGGCAGAGCAGTATTAGGACTTACGCAAAATCCCGAGGTCGAGGCGGATTTAGTATGTAATGAGGGAGTTTAGATGAGAAAATGACCGAATTAAATACTAAGTCCAACGAAGAGATCGGGATTTTACGTAAGTCCTAAGTATATTTTGTTAATTCGGGTTACTCCATTATACCTAGGAGCATGGCTATGGCTTTGATCGAAAACAAAATATTCGATGAATTGAAAATTGGTGATACTGCCAGCATTAAGCGCGATGTCACATTGCAGGATATCGAACTTTTTTCAGTCATGTCAGGGGATGTTAATCCAGCTCATGTGGACGCAGAGTATGCCAAAGATGATATGTTTCATAAAATCATTGCTCAAGGTATGTGGGGAGCATGCTTAATATCAACCGTACTTGGTACAGAGCTTCCAGGTCCGGGTACCATTTATTTAGACCAAACGCTCAAATTCACTGCCCCTGTCGTTCCAGGTGGGTATTCCTGCGAACGTGATCACCGATTATCGCCTAGTGTGATCACCTAATATTCCGTTGTTTTTGCAAGCGAAGAAATTATCTCAGAGTGATCACGATGAAGCAATTTCTTTTTTTCTCATAGACTCCCCGTTTA
>CAISKC010000308.1 GCA_903885895.1 uncultured Legionella sp. | reverse complement strand
TCATGACCTTGCGGATTCAAAAAGAACGCATGGAGGCTGGTCAAGTTCCTGAGGGTGCTGCTTTCTTTAAGCAATATGGTCTTACACAAGAACGTTTGGGATTGGCAAAGCCCGATGCCATTGTCATGCATCCAGGCCCCATGAATCGTGGAGTGGAAATTGATTCGGCTGTTGCTGATGGCCCTCAATCTGTGATTCTGAATCAAGTGACCTTTGGTATTGCTATACGCATGGCAGTGATGTCTATTCTAGCTGGTAATTAAATCGTAAGCCTGTGACCCAATCTCAAAAAAAGAATTGGTTGATTCTGTCACATGGCTTCAATATGGATGGTCGGGCATCTAGTCAGACGATTACCGACAAAATTCCTTATCTTCTAGAAGCTGGAATAAAACCTATTGTTTTAAGTGCCATCACCGGGATCAAAGATCAACGCTTTCCTCATAAACAGTTTTTAGCATGGGGGCCAGCTGCATTTCGGTTTGATTTTCGTCACTGGATTGCGAATCAGTACGGGCGGGGCTTCTTATATAAGCTATTAACGAGAACAGTTTCAATTCTGCTGGCTCCATTGATTGGCTTAGAGAAGCTTTGTTTGGGGTACTCAAGTCAGTGGTCATGGGCCATGCCGGCATTTGTTAATGGCTCAAAACTCATTCGTGAAGGTAAGGTAGATTTAATTTACTCCACAGGCGGGGGATGGTCTGTCCATTTAGCAGGATTATGGCTGAAGAAAAAGACAGGTTTACCTTGGATTGTCGAAATTCATGACCCGTTGGTGATTCGCAAAAGTCCAAACGATCAAGGTTTTGAAAAGCCTAAAAATCGAGATGCTCAATTTCGCCAATATTTGGAAAAGCAAATTTGTAAATATGCTGATTTAGTTTGGTGGTTTACTGATGGAGCATTACACTATGCCAAAGTTCGCAATCCCAACTTAAATACGCCGCATCATGCGCATGGGTTTATGGTGCTCCCAGGAGCAGAACCTCCTGGAGGACTTAGCTCGGCTAAGTCACATGTGTATTCGCATAGTTTGAATCTATGCCACTTTGGTTCTTTGGCGCAGGATCGATCTTTATCAACGATTTTAAATGCTTTCATTCCTTTATTGAAAAAATACCCTGAGGCTAGAGATCTTATTCGTATCCATGCTTATGGCGCACCTCTAGATGCATTGACAACTGAGTTGATTAAGCAGTTCAATTTCCAGGATGTATTGTTGGCACACGGTCGCTTAGAGAAAGATCCGCTGACCGGTACATCTGGACGAGAGCGGGTTATTGAAAAGATGCAAGCGGCAGATGTATTGATATTGCTGCATGGAAACGATGAGTGGTGTGCGGAATACATCCCTTCCAAATTTTACGAGTATCTTTGGACGGGGCGTCCAATTTGGGGAATTACCCATCGAAATTCTCAGTTAGATCAGATGCTTTTAGAGAGGGGTGCCTATCTGAGTAGCGAAGGCGACACTGAGGGAACTGCAATGGCTCTAGAGAGGATTTGGCTAGATTGGCAAAAGAAGTGTTTAATTGTGCCCGTAGGAGAGCCAATTGGCGTTGATCAAGCGGCATATAAAATACTTTCTGAAGTTCAAGCACTCATCAAGGATTTCGTTTGAAAGATTTCGTTCTCTATTGCAAGTCCTACCGTCGAGATTTTCTACGACTAAAACGTTTATTGATTTCGATTGAAAAATATAATATAGATCAAATTCCATTTTATATTTCAACCCCAAAGACTGATCATAAATTGTTGATAGAAGTTTTGGGAAATGAGGGCTACCAATGGATTGCAGATGAGCAGATTGTTACTGCAAACCCAAAGGCTGATTTGCAAAAATATTATGCGATGCCAGGGGAGCTCTCTCAGCAAATTATTAAGTCTGAATTTTGGCGCCTAAAAATTTCTGAAAATTATTTATGTTTGGATTCAGATAGTATTTTTATTAAGAATTTTGCAAAAGCTGATTTCTTAACTTCAGAGGGCTTGCCTTATACCGTTTTACATCAAAACAAAGAATTTTTTCAAATGGCTACAAATCGTGGCTTCTTAAGAGTTGAACAAGACCTGCGGGCTGAGGCAAAACGTGTTCAGAGTTTATTCTCTAGGATCGGCCCTTCATTTTATTGTGCGCCCGCTCCCTTTATATGGTCCGCAAAGGTCTGGGAGTCCTTAGAGCGCGAGCATCTTTTGCCTCATAGCACATCCATTTGGGAGTTTATTAATCCTCAACATCCAGAGACCTTAATTTATGGAGAGGCCCTACTAAAATACAAGGCAATCCCACTCATTTCTATTGAGCCACTTTTTAGAACTTATCACTATGACTGGCAATATTATTTAATGAGACGTTTGGGTGAAACAGAGCAAAAATTAACACAAAACTATTTAGGCGTAATTTATCAATCTGCATGGGAATTGGAGTTTAATTTAGAGCGTTCAAAAAAGCCATTGCTTTCTCGGGAATTGAAGAGAATTAAGCGGTTGATGCGTTACTTACAAAGTTTTATCTAATGCCTGAAGAAAGTAATCACTCTGTTCAATAAATAATAACGAATACAACTATTTGAATGAAAAAATTCTAATCAAAATTTTTGATTAGTGAAATTTAAGGCTCCAGAATTCTCATATATCGAATACTTTCAACTTGAACTAAAATTAGACAAAGACCCAATCTTAGGTAACCTCTATAGATCATGGGCCAAGCGTAATTGAATTTAGGGGCAAGGTAAATATTCGCTTCTTCCGTTGCTCTATTTTTTCTCACAAGTATATCTAGAGGCTAGAAATGCAACAACCATATTAGTAATTGGAACTAATATTGAAATAATCGATGGTAATTTTCACGGTGTTAAGCTTGCGGATAGGGATGTGTCTACAGTTGAATATGCAAAGGCAGTAAATATGCAGAATGATGTTTTTTGGGTTCTAATGTTCATATTTGCAATAGCGTCACAATTCGTACTAGTTCAATTGTGAAAAGTGATATTTCCCAAGGGAGTCATAGCAGCTGAAAATTCGGCAATTATTGTCCGAAATATTGATGGTAATGATTGGGTAGCTGAATTTTAGGGTTGCATCCAGGTTTAAATTACAGTTTTGCAATGATTTATGATGACCATGTAGATAATATTAGCGCTAAATTAAAAGGTATTCAGGTTTTTAAATAAAAGATAACCAATGAATAAAATGATCCCATCAACTAATTGTGAAACTTTTTTAAGTAGGCTGCAGTTAAGTATTAATCTTGTGCCCTTCTTGCTGCGCAGAAAACGTGGCACATTTAAATATCTTATGGATATGAGAAAGTTTGTTAAATCGGGCGGTGGAATTTCCTACTTATATCCCGTCCTTAGTCAAGATATTGAACAGGCTGGAACAGCAAGTGGGCACTACTTTCATCAGGATTTGCTTGTTGCATCTTTAATTCACAACGCAAACCCTGATACTCATATCGATGTTGCTAGTAGAGTTGATGGTTTTGTCGCTCATGTTGCAGCTTTTCGGCCTATCAAAGTGATTGACGTGAGACCATTATCTGGTTGCGGGCACAATAACATTGGCTTCATGCAAGCCGACCTAATGGACTTCGATAGTAAGCTCAACGGAATAACAGATTCTTTATCCTGCCTACATGCTCTAGAGCATTTTGGTTTGGGTCGTTATGGCGATCCCATTAATCCAGACGGCCATTTAATTGGCTTTAAAAATCTACATAAAATGTTAAAGCCTGATGGGAAGCTATATATAAGCTTCCCCATTGGGAGAAATGCTGTGTATTTCAATGCACATCGGGTGTTTGATCCTTGCGAGATTCTGAGCTGGGCAAATGGATTATTCAAGCTTGAGAGATTTGATTATGTTGACGATAAAGGAGATTTGCATAAAAACCAATCGCTTGAAACACCTCCTGTCTTACATTATGGATGCGGGATATATACCCTGACTAAATTAGATTCATCAAACCCTCATCCCAGAAAAATTTATTAGGGCGCATCTATGATGTCTTCAATAATTGTATTTTCAAAAGATAGACCAATGCAGCTACATGCATATATAGAGAGCTTGCTTTTATTTTCAGATGTTAAGCAAAATGACATAACTATTCTCTATTGTCAGATGAAGAAAATAGATTACAGTCGTGTTATCAGTGCATTTCCAGCGGTTAGGTGGGTAAAAGAAAAAGATTTCCATATCGACTTAGTTGCAGCGATTAATGCATCAAATGATTTCATCATGTTCGGTTGTGATGATGTTGTATTTACAGGATCGTTCAATCTTGAATTTTCAAAATATGTTTTAAGTAAAAATGATGATATTTTTGGTTTTAGTTTTAGACTGGGAAATAATATTCAGCCATATCCCAAGAGTATTTTAAGTACTAGTGAATACTTGAAATGGAACTGGCAAACTGCAGATGCACTACATTACAACTATCCTTGGGAACTTGATTGCACGCTTTATCGCAAGGCAGATATTCAGAAAATGTTAGGCGAATATAGTAGCCTTATCAAATCTCCAAATTATTTTGAGGGTGATTTTGCTGAAAATGCTATAAAATATATCTCTCGTCCAAATTTGGCTTGCCTTAATGAAAGAAGCAAAGCAATCGTGATTACGGTTAATACCGTACAAGATACGCACCAAAATGGTTTTGACAGTAGCAAAAAAACTGATATCTATAGCTTAGAGAATTTATACAATATGCAAAATAATAAGCTAGATATTAAGGCTATCTCCAAGATTAGAAGTCATGCGATTCATGTTGGTTCGGAATATTTTATATTAGAAAAGTATGAGAAAAGTTGGGAAAGATTGGATATTAATAAGTTAAAGCTAAAAAAAATAAATCGCCTTAAATTATTTGCAAAAAACCTAGGATATTTGTTTAGGTATGACTTAAAAAAATTAGCAAAACAGTCAATCTCTAGAGATGAGCTACATTTAATTCTGGATGGCATGAAGTATGAGATTGCCGATGACTTCAAAACATTAAAAAAACCAAACATAAGATCTTCTGAAGAAACTATTGATGAGTTAGTTCAAAAAAAAGCATCTTTTTGTCGTTTCGGTGATGGGGAGTTTTCCTTAATGGGGGGTCAAAGTATTGCATTTCAACAATCAGATCCAAAATTATCCCGAAGATTACGTGAAATATTTCAGTCAAACATTAATGATATTTTTATTGGCATCCCTCATTGTTATTATTCGTCAACTCAAGATATGCGGGTGTTTCAAAAAAACTTTATACGTTCATGGGTAGCTCAAAATAGAGACAAAATAACCGAGTTAAGTCTCTCTGGTAAGCAATATTACGATACCGCTTGTACACAGTTGTATGCACTATATGAGATCTATGATTTCAGAAATTATTTTACTCAAATTCAAGAAATTTGGCGGAACCGCGATATTGCAATTATTTGTGGGAGCACAGTTTTTGATGAGATCGAGAATAATATTTTTGATTGCGCTGGATCGGTAGAGTACCAACATGCCCCTTCCATAAACGCATTTGAGGTATATGAGGAAGTATTGCTGAGAGCCCAACTGATTGATAAAAATAAGCTCGTCATTATTATCCTTGGGCCAACTGCAACGGTTTTGGCATACGACCTCGCCAAGGATGGTTATCAAGCGCTCGATTTTGGGCACATTGCGAAAGATTATGATTTCTTTTGTAAGAGGATAGAGCACAATGAGCAAACAATTTCTAATTTTTTCCAGCCTGATTAATGCCTTTTAAATCATCTTCCGAATATATGAAGTTGGTGCCTCTAACAATTTATATCCTTTGCTATAACAGGCCAGATGATGCTAAAATTGCCATTCTGTCGGTTCTCGCTCAGACATCTAAGGCTTTTACATTAGTGGTCTCCGATCATTCCAAGAATGATGAAGTTGAGAGAATGGTAAAAAATAACTTTCCTGATGTTACATATATCCGTAGATCTCCCGCATTAAAACATTTAGAGCATTTTAATGTCTGTATTAAAGAGGTGCAGACTGATTACTATTGCCTATTTCATGACGACGATATCATGGCCCCTAATTTTGTCGAGGCTATGCTGGAATTTATTCTAGAGAACCCTGCGGTAGCTGCCTTTGCTTGTAATGCTTTCATTGAAACAAACGGTAAGCTGGAATCACGACCTGCTTTTCTCTCTAGTAAGAGGTATGAGTTTATAAATACTCCGAGAAATTTAGCGGGGCGCTATTTTTCACACAATCAATCTGGGATAGCGCCAAATCCAAGCTATATCTATAGTCGTCGCCTAGCTGGTGATCAGCTATTTATAGTCGATGGTGGAAGATATGCCGACGTATCCATGCTCTTGGATATTCTACAGAAAGGCCCCATTATTTGGGTCAATAAGATACTGATGACTTATCGAATGCATGGAAATAATCTCGGTAGTGTTGAGTCATTTCCAGATCGACTTCGATTTTTAGGATACCTTAAAAAATATAGGAAAATATTTGGGGATGAACTATTCCGAGATTATCGCTACTCATTTATTTACAAGAAGATATTAAAAGATTTTCCAAAACTCCAAACTAAGAGATGTTGT
>CAISKC010000307.1 GCA_903885895.1 uncultured Legionella sp. | reverse complement strand
GCTATTTTGCGCGCGGAGCTTGCGAGCACGGAAAATAGTAACCAATATGACAGGCCCACGAAACACTGCTTTCAAATAACGCCTCGTTTAAAAAGAAGTTGAAACGGTGACATCATCATCTAGGGTTTTGGGGCAAACCTCGGCTTTTTAAAAATGAGAGGATTTATCAGTGCTGAGGAGACGTTTATGCCATCTCGAGGTATTTGCACCAAAGCTTCGAGACGAGGCTCATGCCCCTTCAATGGGACTGAATTTTAAATAATCCGTGCTAATTCTTTTGCAAAATAAGTAATGACCAAATCCGCACCGGCGCGATGCAACGCCGTAATGCTTTCTAGGATGGCGGCTTGTTCGTTGATCCATCCTTGCGCGGCGGCTGCTTTGATCATAGCGAATTCGCCACTGACTTGATAGGCAGCGAGGGGGACTTCTGGAAATTTTTGTTTGATGCGATAAATGACGTCTAAATACAGCGTACCGGGTTTTACCATGACCAAATCAGCGCCTTCTTGGATATCCAAGGCAACTTCTCTGAGGGCTTCTTGACCATTGGCGGGATCCATTTGATAGGTTTTGCGGTCGCCAAATTGTGGTGCACCTTGAGCGGCTTCTCGGAAGGGGCCATAGAAGCAAGAGCTATATTTTGCAGAGTAACTTAAAATGGCCACATGTTGAAATCCTGCGAGATCTAGTGCTTGTCGTACGGCACCGACCATGCCGTCCGTGTTGGCACTTGGCGCAATCCAATCAGCGCCTGCGTGAGCCAAACTGACCGCTTGGTCTGCTAATTGTAATAGTGTGGCATCATTATCAATTTGTTGGCCTTGCAAAATGCCGCAATGCCCGTGGTCGGTATATTCACATAAGCAGAGATCCGCAATAATGGTGATGTCTGGATTGATGCTTTTGATGCGGCGAATAGCTTGTTGGATAATCCCGTCTTCAGCTAGACAAGCGGAGCCTTGCGCATCTTTATAAGCTGGGATCCCAAATAATAATACGGCGCGGATCCCTAATTGACTGAGTTCAGCAATTTCCGCATCCAAGTCTTGCAAACTCAATTGATAATGGCCAGGCATAGAGCGAATGGCTTGTTTGCTAGAGATTGTTGCATGGATGAAGAGTGGTGCAATAATCTTGTCCAGATGTAGGCGCGTTTCACGCATCATATCGCGAATGGTTGCGGTATTACGCAAACGTTTCAAGCGTAGACTGGGTGTGTAGGGCATGATTTGATTCTCGTAGATGGGCTCTTGCCATGGTTAATACAGCATCGGGGATCCCAGCGAGTGCTGCCACTTCCAATCCATAGCTGCGATTGGTGGGGCCTGGTTCCACATGATACAAAAATACGATTTTACCTGCTGTGAGCGCTGCTGCCAAATGAATATTACGAATTTGCGGATAACAATCTGGCAATTGCGTGAGTTCAAAATAATGCGTAGAAAATAAAGTCAAAGCACGAAGGGTATCTGCCAAATACACACAGCATGCATGCGCTAATGCCATCCCATCATACGTACTGGTGCCACGTCCGATTTCATCAATCAACACCAAACTTAAAGGGGTAGCTTCTTGCAAAATATAAGCGGTTTCTGCCATTTCAACCATAAAGGTAGATTGTCCAGAGGCAAGATCATCTCCAGCACCAATCCGCGTAAAAATTTTATCAATAGGTCCTATACAAGCGTAAGTAGCGGGCACAAAACTGCCGATATGAGCTAAGAGCACGATTAAGGCCGTTTGGCGCATATAAGTAGATTTTCCGCCCATATTGGGGCCGGTAATCAGCAACATATTATGTTGTGGTTGTAAGGTCAGATCATTGGGAATAAAACGTTCTTGAATAATGTGCTCCACCACGGGATGACGCCCAGCGGTGATGTGGATGCCAGGTTCTGCAGACCAAGTGGGTCGCGTCCAGTGATGACTGCGGGCGTGGGATGCCAGATTGGCCAAGACATCTATTTGAGCTAAGGCAGCTGCCATGGTGCGCAAAGGGCGTAGGACTTCATTAAGCGCTTCAATGATCCCTTCGTATAACCATTTTTCTCGCGCCAATGCTTTTGCTTGAGCTGAGAGGACTTGCTCTTCGAATGTTTTGAGCTCAGGGGTGATATAGCGCTCGACATTTTTTAAGGTTTGCTTGCGCTGGAAATGCGCTGGGACATGTGCGGCTTGGGCTTTGGATAATTCTATGTAATAACCTTGGACACGATTGAAGCCAAATTTTAATGTAGAGAGGCCAGATTTGGTTTTTTCGTTTTGTTCTAGTTGGAGTAAAACATCTGTGGCATCGGTGCTCAAACGCTGCAATGCATCGAGTTCCTCATCAAAATGCTTGGCTATGACACCGCCATCGCGAATCAAAGTAGCCGGTTCTGCTAACAAGGCATCCATTAAGAGTTGATGGATATGCGGTAAAGGGGTCAGATCTTGCAGTAAGTCTTGGATCAGTGTGGCGGGACAATGTTGCAGGATTTGGTGTAATGGCGGTATCAATCCTAAAGTATGCCGTAATGCCACCAAATCACGCGGGCGGGCAGAGCGTAATGCGATTCTAGCGGTGATACGTTCTAAATCACATAGTTCACGTGCAAAGTCATGGAGTGGGATATCTAATTGCTCCGTCAGCAAAGTTTGAATGGCCTCTTGACGTTGAGTCAATGCGGTATGATTGCGCAAGGGTTTGGCTAACCAACGTTGTAGTAAGCGGCTGCCCATGGTGGATGCGGTATGATCTAGTGTATGTAATAAGCAATGCCGATGTTGGCCCAGATTGGGTGCGAAAATTTCCAGATGACGCTGAGTGGCTGCATCTAAAAGCAGAAAGTCGTTAGACTGCTCTAAGGTTAAGGTAGTCAAATGGGGTAAAGCTTGGCATTGCGTGATTTTGAGATAAGCCAGCAGGGCGCCTGCAGCAGGGATGGCCAATGTGCAATTGGGATCAGACAAGCATGCCGATTGTTTGAATTGTGTCTGCAAGAGACTGCGTGCGCGTTCGGGATCAAAATCCCATATCGGACGGTGTGTGGTCGCACCGGTCTCTAGCTGGAGCTTGAGGTCTTTGCTGGCTGGCACGAGAAATTCACTGGGTCTTAAGCGAGCAATTTCTGCTTGTAATTGTGCCTCATCCTGGACCTGTGCCAAATGAAAGCGGCCGCCAGCTAAATCCACCCAGGCTAAACCAAAACGTTGACGTTGTGGATAAATGGCCAACAAAATGACGTCACGGCGCGCCTCTAGCAGGGCTTCATCGGTGATGGTGCCTGGTGTGAGGACACGTACCACTTTGCGTTCCATGGGACCTTTGCCACTTTCGCCGATTTGTTCGCAAATGGCAACGGATTCGCCTTTTTTGAGTAGACGTGACAAGTAGTTGTCAACCGCATGATACGGCACGCCAGCCATCGGAATAGGTTGGCCCGCTGATTGACCGCGATGGGTTAAGGTCAGATCTAATAACTGCGACCCACGTTTTGCATCATCAAAAAACAGCTCATAAAAATCACCCATGCGATAGAAGAGTAGGATATCTGGATAGTCCGCTTTGAGTTGCAAATACTGTTGCATCATGGGGGTATGATTGGTCTGCATGTTTGGCTGCTGCGGCTGGGTTTAAGAGGTTGTGATTCTAGCATAAGTCGTGATATGAACGCGATGTTCGGCGGGCCTGCGTTATCTGACATTGATTCTCACCCGAAAAAATGTCATAATTTGTCAAATTTGTTCAATTATTGGTTTGTGAATGCCAAAGATTTTGATCATTGAGGACAATAAAACCACGGCTTCTTATTTGGCTCAAGGATTGAAAGAGCATCATTTTATGACTGATGTCGCATACAATGGCCAAGACGGTTTATATATGGCTGAAAATCATTCTTATGATTTGATCACGTTGGATGTCATGCTGCCCGTAATGGATGGATGGACTGTTTTACAAAAAATTCGTCAGACTATGCCAGATATTCCAGTCTTGTTTCTGACAGCCAAAGATCAGGTGGTGGATCGTGTTAAGGGATTACAGCTGCAGGCAGATGATTATTTGGTGAAACCTTTTGCTTTTTCTGAATTACTAGCACGTATTCAAACTTTATTACGCCGTTCAGCGGGTTCGTCTACGCGTGAATCAGTACTCCAAATTGCTGATTTACAGATAGATGTTTATCAGTATAAGGTATGTCGGGGTGAGCAAGTGCTGGCGTTGACGGCGAAAGAATTTCAAGTCTTACGCTTACTGGCGCAACATCAGGGTGATGTGTTATCGCGTACTGTGATTGCGGAAAAAATTTGGGATATGCATTTTCATTCAGATACCAATATTATTGATGTGGTTATCAAACGCTTACGCGCCAAAATTGACAAAGATTTTTCTCCCAAATTGATTCATGCGGTACGAGGAGTTGGGTATGTTCTCGAAATTCGGTAAACGCTTACGAACGCATTCTTTAACCTTAAAATTAGTTATTTTATATACTTTTTCGACTTTAGGTATTTTAACGGCGTTGGGTTTGTTTTTTTATTCAAAAGCAGTGGGATTGGGGGTGCATTTCTCTCCGGATCAGATGATCTATTTGCGTGCCCAATGTTATGACATGATCATCATCACTTTTTTAATCGGTGCTTTGGGCGCAATCGTGTTGGGGTATATGGTGACACGCCGTGGATTGTCTGGCATTACGCAATTTGCTGATAAGGTGAACCACATTACGGCTGAATCGTTACATCATCGCCTTGATCCAACTGAATGGCCCAGTGAATTAAAATATTTGGGTGAAACGTTTAATCGGATGTTGGACAGACTTCAGACATCATTTGATCAATTATCCCAGTTTTCTGCAGATATTGCGCATGAATTACGTACCCCAGTCCATAATTTGATGGGGGTGACGGAATTGGCCTTGAGTAAAAATCGTACTAAAGAGGCTTATCATCAGACGCTGTTGAGCCAAATGCCAGAATTCCAAGATTTGGCAAAATTAATCGATAATTTATTATTTTTAGCTCGTTCAGATTACGGTCAATTAAGCCTAGTTTATGAGCAATTTTCTGCTCGCGAAGACATTCAGCATTTATTAGCATTTTATCAAGTTTTGGCAGATGAAAAACACATTCAGGTACACTGTAATGGTGATACAGATATGCATGGCGATCGGGTTTTGTTTAAGCGGATGATGACTAATTTGCTGTCCAATGCGCTACGTTATACGCCTCAAGATGGGGAAGTTTGGATTGATTTGACTGCGGATGCAGGGCGCAGATGTATCACAGTGCGTGATTCAGGGATAGGGATCCCTGCACAGCATCTTCAGAAGATTTTCGACCGTTGTTATCGTGTTGATTCAGATAGAAATACAGGGAGTGGCGGTTTGGGTTTGGGCTTAGCGATTGTCAAATCCATCTTGGATTTACATGGTGGGACGCTGCATATTGCTAGCCAGGTTCAGGAAGGGACGACTATTCAAGTGTTTTTTCCGCGATAAAGATTACTAGTCGGACCCTATAATTGATCTTAATTCCACGCAATTGACCCTACAATCATGACAATTTTGTCATCTATTTGTCAGAAAACTGTCATACTGAGAATGGTACACTTTGGCTAAATTAATCGGAAATATAGATGATGACGCAAAATAAACCTAGTGGATACCAAGCTTTGTTGTGTGTGATGGGTATCATCAGTTTGATGTTTTGGGGACTGTTTGTCCTGAAGGCCAGTCTGCACAGTTTGATGGTACTGGGTATTTGCTGGGTAGTTTGTCATGCCTATTATATTGATTCAGATGTGCTGCGTTTGAAACAAAGCATGGTGTCTGCTATACAAAAATCTGCGGGTGTATTGTTATTTTTTATTCTCATTGGCGCCGTGATTGCTGGGTTTATCATGTCTGGCGCTATTCCGACGCTGATTTATTATGGCCTACAATTTATTACGCCACAAAATTTTCTGCCTATTGGCATGTTGTTATGTAGCATGATGTCGTTGGTGATCGGGTCATGCTGGGGAACGATTGGCACAATGGGTGTTGCTTTGATGGGCATTGCGGTGCTTCTGCATATTCCAGCGCCTATTGCGGCGGGCATGGTTGTGTCAGGCGCTTATTTTGGAGATAAATTTTCTCCTATTTCAGATACTACGATGCTGTCGGCACTGACAACAGAAACCAATTTATATCGGCATATTAAAGGCATGACCTATAGTATGTTACCTGCTTATCTATTGAGTCTGGGGGTGTTTTGGTGGATCGGATCCTATTATGGGTTTGAACAGAGCCTCGTATTGTCTGATGTAGAAGCTTTGCGTCAGAAAATCAGTACTCATTTTACGATTCATTATGTCACGCTTGCACCCATGTTGGGGATGCTCTGGCTCAGTATTAAAAAGAAACCAGCGGAACTATCTATGTTGGTATCTATCTTTGTAGCAATATTGGTGGCGGTTGGGATCCAGAAATTTTCTATGGTAGCGGTGTTGGATAGTCTGTTTTGTGGACCAGCATTACCAACGACCGGTTCTGTCATATTGGATGCTGTATTGAAGCACGGTGGCATACAAAGCATGTTATGGTCGATGTCGTTAACCTTATTGATTCTTATTCTTGGGGGATTACTGGATTCGTATCAATTGATTGCAACCTTGTTTATGCGATTACTGCCATATTTAACCCGACCATTTCGTTTGGTAGCGACAACCGTTTTTGCTGCGATTGCTTGTAATGTGCTGATGGGCGAAGCCTACTTAAGTATTATTTTAAACGCTCGGATTTTTAAGAAAACCTATACGACCATGCGTTGGGATAGCTGTGTTTTGTCCAAAGCGATTGAGGTCGGAAGCACCTTATCAACACCTTTGATTCCTTGGACCAGTTCAGGTGTTTTTATCACAGCAACATTGGGTATTTCTCCTCAAGATTATCTGCAATGGGCATTGTTTAATTGGATCGCATTAGGGGTGTTTTTCAGCATGGCAGCTATGAATTTTATGGGTATTAAGATGTATTTTAATCCTAAAGATTCTGTGGAAGTAGATCAATAGAGGAACGTCAATATGCAAGATAATTTAAAACATATACGTCAATTACCAAACGGTATGCTAGCGTCCCTCAATCGTTTGATAGTGAATCGTACAGGAAACCATAAAGAATCGTTTATGATTACGCGCGACATCATCGATGGGATCAAGCCTAAGCAGACCTATCAATTTATCGATCATCCTGTCCCAAAACTTATTGCTACAACGGTAAAAGAACCTGTTCCAAATTATGTTGCAGATATTCGATTGCCGAAACATGCGGTATTCCGGGGGCATTGGTACGATACGGCTACTTCTATTGGTACAGATGCGAATATTTTAGGAGGTGTTGGCACACTGATGATTCAAGGGGAAGAAGTTATATCTGTGCCAGTTGTACCAGCCAATCATGCGGATTTAGCGTTTTATCATGCACGATTATTGACGGCTGGTTCTGTGATTACGTTTGAGACGCAAGAAATTTTGCCCCTTACCGAAGTATCAGTGGGTCAACATTATGTCGAGCATTATTTGGCGCATACTGATTTGGGTGGGGGGGAGTATATTGAATATCATGATCAGCCACATTTTTGGGCGCCACAAAATGCACAAGCAGGCGGGCATATTCTATTGGGGAGGCAGGAAGGGGCGTATTTTTATTTTACTGCTTTTTATATACCATTGGGATCGGCCGTATATGTCAGTCCCTACACGTTACACTCCGATGCTTATCTGATTGGAGACTATTTGGTGGTGTATGCTCTGAGCGAGCACTTCTCTACGGTATTATTAAGAGACAAACACAAAAATGTACAGAGACTCCAGTTTGTGGAGACTTGTTGATAGGGCTAGTTATTCATTATTTTGGTCTAAAAATTAGACATATTGGCTTTTTTGAGCTATATTTATAGTAAGACTAGTGATTATCGAACAACCCATGACGACTGGCCGATTGGTCAGGGTGACGGTAGCGCGCAAGCCATCTTGGTCGTGTACCTAAGGTACCCCCAAGGGCATTCTGAGAAGCCTCCTGTTGCAAACGGGGTTGAGCTCGATATCACGGTCTTGTAGATTTCAAGCGAATAGGAGGAAGGCAATGAAAGCGACGGTTTTCACTGCCTTCCTCTTTTTTTTAGCGCCAAAACACGATTGATAAAATTATAATTAGCATGTTGAAAATATGGGCATATTATGGTATAATTTTAGTTGTTTCCTGGTAATCAGGATAGGTTTCAGGAAGATCGCAATGTTGCACTCTGTTTTTTTTTCCATGGTTTGTGTTACATTGTTTCGGGATGTTCTCCTACAACAAATGAATAACAGGACGTTATTCTTAAGTTGCTTCATAAGAGGTTTTCAATGACATCTCTGTTTATTTTCTTTGTTCATGGTAATGTATCTGATTTGAAAATATTGACTAAGTCAACGCTGCAGACTGAGTCTGTTATTACTTTGAGTGTTTATTATGATCTTAATACGCGTGTTATATCGATTAGCGGTAGTCCAGTTGTTATAGATAATATGGCAAAGCAAGAAACTTGGTTTCATGCGGTAGCGGATGATGAGCTGGCTTTTTTTAAGCAGTTATTCGAACAGCTTATGAGCGAATATCATTTTGAATCAAATAAAATTTATACCTCTTTCGAAGGTAATTGGTCGTTGCAAAGTAGTGGCTTTCTGGCGCCGTTGGTGCTAGATGCGATCAACTACACGCGACCAGGCACGACTATTTTGCCTGTCGGAACGATTGAATGTTGCAAATTCATTCATTATTGGATGGGTTATTATGGTTATCCAAATCTAAATTTGGGAGACGATTTTATCATTCCGAAAGATTATTATCGTACAGATGAAATGACTGACAAAAAGATGGCAGAGTTGGAGATAGTGAAACGCATGCCTCTAACGTGTGTTCCGCCCTTGATGGCAACATTTGATAAATCACGTGCGGTGCAAGCTATTCGCATTTTTTTGGCAAGAATTGCTATAGAAGCGCTATCAAGAACGCTATCAACTAAATTATCAATGGAGCTAGAAAACATCAGTCTCAGTGGGTCAAGAAGACATGATGAGGCTGATGTTGTAATGGACGCTCCAAAGACCCCAGATGTCATGGGCGATGATAATAATGTCTATTATCTGCTGTCACCTGCTGATTCGCCTATAGAAGAAGATAACTATGAAGAGAAAAGCCTCGAGGACAAAGACAATATTGAAAGGTTGACTGTCTCGAAGGATGATTTTTTTATACATGCCTCGTCGGATGACTCTGTTACAACTGTTTGGATGAGACATACCATTCGAAAAGAACATGTTGTTGTCACAAGCACTCACTCGTTTCAAGGCGTATCGCACATCCCACCAAGCTTAGGAAAGATGGGTCCACAGAGTCATTTAGTAGAACGTCCTAAACCGATGACTCCGCCGCATTTACCTGCGAAGCAGAATAGCTGGTTACGTTTTTTTTATTGCTGTTGTGGCTCTGAGACGGATGTTTTATCCACTGATGACAGAATGGAGCTGGGTAACGATGCTCGCATAGGAAATCAAATAGGGTCTGTGTCTTAGGATTCGGAGCGCGCTGAAATGATACTTACGTTTTCTCAACAAATCCTAGTCTCGGATCCCAGTTCCGCGTTGCATTAAACATACATTCAGTCCGAATACGCCGACATTCAATAAACATAATACGACCAATGCTGCACCAACATGCTGGCTAGGGTGGTTTAGCATCACATACCGCAATAATTCTACCATGTAAAAAATCGGATTCAGTAAGACCATATGCTGCCAGAATATGGGTAGCATAGAAATGGAATAAAAAACCCCACCTAAATAAGTTAAAGGCGATAAGATAAAGGTTGGCACCACCATCACATTATCATAGGTTTTTGCTAGCATGCCATTGGTATAGCCCGCCAATGAAAATAAGCAAGCGATTAACGTAATGACGCCAAAGGTGGCAGGTAATCGTGCGGGAGAGATATCAATATAGTAAGTTGCAACACCTAATACTAACATGGCTACTAACAGAGCACGTAAAATCCCCCCTAAGGTATAACCAATTAAAATGAGACTAGAATGGATAGGGCTGACTAATACTTCTTCTATGCTGCGCTGGAAGCGTGCCGTAAACAAAGACGAGGAAGTATTCGCATACGCATTATTGATGATAGCAATCATAATGAGACCCGGTGCGATAAATGTGCTATAAGCCAAACCTTCGATTTCACGCATCTGCTGGCCTAGGATCGCGCCAAAAATAGAAAAATAAAGTAATGTCGTGATAATGGAGGGTAGAAAACTCTGGACAGAAATGCGAAACATGCGTGACATTTCATGATGGACAATGGTGTATAAAGCGATAGCTTGGATACGGAAATTATGACGTTGCATGATGAATCACATCCATAAATAATTCTTCTAATCGATTGGTTTTATTTCGCATACTATGGATCTTGATATGCTGACGATCGAATACTGTAAAGATCTCATTGAGTGTATAGTGGTTATCTACACGCAATTCTATTTGATTCGGATCGAGCAGAATCCCAGTAAAAGGACTTAGATCGGGTAGCGTTTTAAGAGGATGCATGATATCAAAAATAAAGGTTTGATGATGCAATGAATGCAGCACTTCCTTAATAGTGTTTTGCTCAACAATTTTTCCTTGATCAATAATAGCAAGTTGATTACAGAGTTGTTCTGCTTCTTCTAAGTAATGTGTTGTTAAGATAATGGTCGTGCCTGCAGCATTAATTTCCTTCAAGAACTCCCAGATGGCATGGCGAATCTCGATGTCTACGCCTGCCGTGGGCTCATCAAGTAATAAAACGCTAGGGTGATGCATCAGCGCGCGTGCAATCATGAGACGGCGTTTCATGCCCCCTGATAAATAACGTACAACACTATGTCGTTTTTGCCATAGTCCCACTTGTTTTAATAGGATTTCCGCTCGTTTTTGTGCTTCTTTGCGTCCTAAGCCAAAATAGCCGGCTTGGGTTACCAGAATTTGTTCGCATTTTTCAAAAATATTTAAATTGATTTCCTGTGGCACCAATCCCAGTGATTTTTTGGCGAGTGTGGGATGTTTATCGAGATCATGCCCATTAATATTAATTGAACCAGAGGTTTTTTTGAGGAGTGAGCTAATCAAGCCAATCGTGGTTGATTTACCTGCTCCATTCGCTCCAAGCAGAGCAAAAAAGTCGCCTTTTTGCACAGATAAATTAATGCCGCGTAAGGCTTCCACGCCCGAAGTATAGGTTTTATATAAATCTTGTATGCTTAATGCTGCATGTTCGGAAGGGTGTTTTTTAGAAGTCATGAGCTAATAGTCTCTTATGCGTACGAAAATAAGAAAACGGCGATACAGCGAGTAGGTCACTGAGTTGCTCCATATAAATACAAGCATAGCGTTCTACTTGATAAGCGAAATAACTTTCTTCTGCACCTGCGCGAAATACGCGACCCCACATGCGATTAAAAAATAATTCTTGTTCTGCGATCAATGCTGATATTTGTGTGTCGATTTGTAAGATTTGATCATGCAAGGTCTGTAACTGAGATTTTTCCATAGGCGTTTTCTTCAGAATGGTTTGAGATTGTAATGTCACAAATGTTTGCTCCAACTCTTTTTTCTGTGCCATTTTTTTCTGGATGTCTTGCTCCAAAGGTAACACCTGGTTTTGCGCTTGAATTTCTGCACCGAGCTCTTCTACCACCAACCCTGTGCGCCAATTACAATCTTTCTTTAAGCGTAAGATGTCACCGTAAATATGATCTCCGATGTATAAAATCTCATCTTCTTGTAACGCTAAGTCAGCAGTAAATTGGTTTGCATTGCCACCCTGATAAATGCCCGGCTTGATAGGGCCATGCATGTTACTCATACACCCAGTATGAGGATCAATTTCTAAGAAGGGCAGTTTATCATAAAAAAAGCGTGGTTTGGCGGATAGTGTGATGACATATTCAAAGATGTCTTGCCAATGTTCGCCAGGCTCTAAAAACGGAGAGATGGCGTAATCTAATAATAATTTGCTATAAGCATAATCTGAGTTGGTAACAATAAAGAATTTTTTGCCATGCTGGATATATTGTTTTAGGCCCGCAACGACCTTGGGATCTCGATGAATATATTCTTCTAAATGTTGCGCAATATAATGTTTTAAATGACCCTCTGCATGCACGGCATCGACGGAAAACAAGATATCTGTTGCAATGGTTTCATAACTGGGTAAAGCACCGGGATATTTGTCTTTGAAACCAATGATTTGACCTAGTAGCACACAAAAGGCAATTGAAAATGAGGTGTCAATCGCGATGTAATTCGCATCGTTTAAATCTACATACGTACTGCGATAGATGCGTTTTTGTTCTTCGAATTGAATCAATTGGGTGCCATGATAACTTTTGCGAATTGCACCATAACGATTGAGTTTTAGGATATTCCCATTTTTGCTATCGACGACTGAACCACGAATGGCGGAGTCAAAGTCAAACTGGAATTGTTTGATGTCGGAGGGATATTGTTTACGTTGAATGAGGTAATCAATCACAAATTGATATACCAATGTCTCAAATTTTTGCGTTTGATAGCGGATCAGTGTGTGATCCATATCTAAACCAATATATTTGATTTTTTTCATGTTGAGGGTACGATTTACAAACACTGAGTGTGACATGCTGCTCCGAAACGAGGAAGCTTTTTAAGATGATATACTGGCTTGTGCTAGCATGCAAATATCGACATCTGTGGATCCATGTGTTGCGATGCAATGGAGTCCTGGGTGTAGGCAAAGTCCTAACCCAGGATTTCAAAGTTTTGGTTACCTGACTACATTTGATTATCACGAAATCTCGCATTATGCTGCGCATAGCGTTCCTGATTCAATTCCTGGATACCTTCTAACCAATTAGGTAATTCAGTTTTAAATGTGCTTTTTTCAGAGTGGAATGTACGATTGCGTTCTGGGATTTTCGCGTCTTCACTGAGGATATGCCATTTAACAAAAAATACAATTGTGGCTAAAATTTGTATTATAGGATGAAGCTGAGGCCATATTTCTGATTTTTCAGCACCAGCGTTCTCAAAAGCGGTGTTAGCTTTTGTGAGTGCTTGATTTAAATTTTCTTGATACGTCTGACTCAAAGCATCGACATCTGCACCATTCATTTTCAGTGCAGAAAAGTATTCTTGACCAATCTTTGATATATCTTGTTCCAATTGTATCAAAACAGCTTGATGTTCTGGTATCGTAAATTGATCTTGCAGCGCAATGATCGTGCCCGCGTAGTTATTGTAGGAATCTTTAAATACGACAAGCGGATCTGCTACGATCGATTTTTGGATATGAATTTCAGAGAAGAGATCCATCGTGGGTGACATGAGCATGGTCCATGCCGCTGTCCAGGCCCTATCATTTTCGGAGTAATCTTGACTATCACTGTTATGGAAGCCTTCATTAACTTTCAATATCAGAAACTCTAAGCGCTGATTTAATTTGAGAGTCAGGGCGTCTATGTCAGCGTCTGGTTGCTGAATGGCGAGCAGAAATTGGGTACCTAATTTATAAAACTCATTAGAGACGCCACTCAGTTTTTGTTCAAACTGAGGATATTGATTTAGAGTGCGTGCTAATATTTGCGAGTAATCTTCATACTGCTCTAGAAAGGCTGCAATTCTTGGATCGGTTGAATGCTCTAATTTTGCTAAGAATGCTTGATGGCTTAAATGTAAGTCACCAAGAGAGTCCATATCCAGAACAAAATTTTTGACTAAGGTTTTTATGGCTGCGGTTGCTTCTGGTGTGTTTCCTAATAATTTTTGCAAAGGTTCGGTGATATTTTTACGGAGTGTTGCTTTATATGCAGCATCCAATGCGGAAATATCTGATTTATTCTGTGTTGTTGAGAGTTTTTGTGTATAAGTTTTATTAATCTCAATTAATCTTGCTTCTAGCTTACTGAGACCAGTTTGAATGAATGTTATTTTTTCTAATACGCCTTCTTTCGTTTTGGTCACATATATTAATTCAGCTTTCGCAGCTTTTAATGGCCCACCTAAGCTTTGCATTTTCTCTTGGTCAGCGGCAATATTTTCTGCAATCATGGTTCTTAATAAGGTCGTTATGACTTCTGCGCTCAATAATTCTGGTCGAGCGTTAAATGTCTGCGTTAATCGTTGAACTTTCTGTTGATAAGGCCCGTATTTTTCTTTAAGACCACCACCGATGATATTTTTATCACTAAGATAGGTTCTGTTTTCTGTATCAATATCGGTGGCGAGTTGTGTCAGATCAGTGAAATAAGGTTGACATAATTCTTGGAAAGCTTTGATAGCACGTTGGCCTTTTTTATGCTGTCTGGTCATGATGGCATCAATGGGAGAGGGGAGTTTGTGTTGTTCGATTTTGTCCAAATAATCTTTTGCCGCTGCCATGGCTTCTATTTGTTCAGGTGTTTTATCTGATGAGAGCGGATCAGCTAAATAATCTTGCATTTCTTGGTCAAACTTAGTTTTTCGCTCTTGCGCAGTCGCTGTTTTATCTAGACCTAAAATACTTAAGGCTCTGGGTCTCGTCATTTTATGGGCTTGACTAGTTGGAGAGCCTGGTTCCTGGGTATTGACTGCTTCGTAGCCTTGGCTGTCTTTGCTGTCATGTCTTCGGTGCATGATATACTCCAAAATAAGTTTATATATCATTAGTTGTAGACAATTTTTGACACTTTGTCAAAAAAACGATCATTGATATGGTTATTTTATTTGATTAAGAGTAGAATCAGGCGCTTTATTCGAAACTGTTTTAAGATCCGTGTTATTTTCGCGTAGGCTGAGATGACGCTGGGTGAACACGCTTTTTAATTTTAATGTGAGTAATCTGCCACTATGACTGGTCCAATTGTAACAAAACGCGCAAATTTATTGCGTCGTTTGCTCACTAATGTCAAACCATTTTGGCCCATTCTGCTACTGGGATTGTTGGCGAATATCTTATATTCGGCGATTGATGCTGGGCTCACATATTTATTGCGTCCGTTTTTAGATAAGGGCTTTATCCATCCTGATATGAATTTTGTGAAAGACATCCCCTTGATTTTATTGTTAGGGGTCTCTTTGCGGGGTTTGGTGAGTGCGGTGGGTAGTTATAGCATGACCTCGGTAGCTCGTTCGGTGGTGAATTTATTGCGCCAAAAAGTGTTTTCACATATTTTGCGCTTACCCGCTGATTATTATGATGAAGCCAGTTCTGGGCAACTGTTGTCTAAAATTTTGTATGATGTGGAGCAAGTGGCGCAAGTCTCTGCCGATGCTTTAACCGACTTTGTTCAAAATACTTGTTTGATTGTCGGGTTATTGAGTGTGATGCTCGTGGTTTGTTGGCAGTTATCTGTTTTGTTTTTGATTACCGTGCCTTTTATTGGTGTGGTTGTGAACCTGACTAATAAACGCGTGCGGCGGATTAGTCATAAAATTCAACAGTCTATGGGTCAGGTGACCGAAATCGCTGCGGAAGCGATTGATGGCTATCGGGATGTGAGAGTGTTTGGTGGGATGGCGCATGAGAGTAAACGCTTTCATCGCGCTACAGAATTATCGCGTATTCAAGATATGAAAGTGGCGATGTCTAAGGCGATTAACGTCTGTGCGGTCCAAGTGATCATTGCGTTGGGCATTGCGATGATTATTTTTGCCGCAACCAAATTAGCCAGCGTGATCACGGTGACAGCGGGTACGTTCCTGGTGGTGATTGCTGCGATGTTGCAATTGATCAAACCTATGAAAACACTGACGTCCCTGCATGCCTCGATTCAACGCGGTTTGGCGGGCGCCGAGTCGATTTTTCAAATGCTGGATTATCAGCCTGAACGAGATGAAGGCAAAATAGCTTTATCTCGCAAGCCGTGTCAGATTCGTTTTGACAATGTTACATACG
>CAISKC010000306.1 GCA_903885895.1 uncultured Legionella sp. | reverse complement strand
GGTGAGTGGTTCTCCTCCACAGATCGCTACTAAATTAGGTTGACTTGGCCATTCTAAATTAAGGAGCATATTCCAAAAAGCGGTTGTTGCTACTATGAACGTAATCGGGTAGTGATTTAATATTTCTGCGAGGCATATTGGATTTTTGTATTGCATTTGATTGACGAGGAAAATCGTTTTTTTTTGCCAAATAGGCAAATATAATTCTAAAACAGAGACATCAAAGCTGATGGAAGAAACAGCCAATCCCAAGGCATGTTCTTCTTGCAAGAAGTATGTGCTCATGCTGGTTAAAAAATTTCGGAGCGCGAGACAAGAAATCGTTACACCTTTCGGTTTTCCAGTCGTGCCGGAGGTATAGATGATATAAGCAATGCCTGTTTGCTTGGGTTCGTATGATGTGACCGATGGTTCTGAGATAGGTTGGGATGCCATGTGTGCCACATCCAATAAGGTGCAAGGCAAAGACGTAAAATCTGGATGCTTACTGGCATCATAGATCAGTGCTTGAGCTTGGCTGTCTTTTATAATGGTGCGCAGACGTTCAATGGGTATAGCCGGATCAACCGGAATATAGGGGATACCGAGCCATTGCATGGCCAATAACAACGTGATGAGAAGCGGGCTGCGCTCTAGACAAATGATTGAAATTTGTCCTTGCATATCAATCAGCTGTGTTTTCCAATAGATCACATCGAGATAGAGCTGTTGATAAGTGATGGATTCTTCTGTGGTCATGATCGCAATTTTATTGGGAGATGTGTTGGCGTGCGTAATGAAGCGCGTGATCAAATCATCGCTAATTGGAATCAATTCTCCGCGTATTGGCATGATGTTTCGAGAATCATATGGAGACATTCTGTTATCTGTAATATGATTTGTTCTATCAGTATAGATCAAATTTTTATTGTTGGAGTACGCATGTCATCATCCACCGTTTATTTGAAAGATTATGAACCGCCTAATTTTACGTTAAGAGACGTTTTTTTAGCTTTTGATTTATATGAAGATTACGCTTTGGTTCGTAATGAAATGCATTTACAACGTCAAGATGTGGGTAACCTTCGCTTGCACGGAGATGGTTTAAAATTAGAAGAGGTTTGGCTCAATGATCAGCCTTTGACGCCGGCAAATTATCAACATGACCAAGATGATTTGCTGATCCCAGATTTGCCAGATACCTGCACGTTAACGATTGTCACTCGGATTTTTCCACAAAAAAATACTGCATTGTCGGGTTTGTATCGTTCTAAACAATTGTTCTGTACGCAATGTGAAGCACAAGGGTTTCGCCGTATCACGTTTTTTCCAGATAGACCGGATGTGTTAGCAGTGTATACCACTAGAATTACGGCGGACCGTGCGGTCTATCCTATTTTGTTGTCCAATGGCAATTTAATTGATTCAGGGGATGGTGATGCGGGGAGACATTGGGTGGTATGGCATGATCCTTTTCCAAAACCCTCTTATTTATTTGCATTGGTAGCGGGAAATTTGGCGTGTTGTAGTGATGAATTTACCACGCGCTCCGGACGTGTGATCGCCTTGCATTTGTATGTGGATCCAGGGAATCAAGATCGCTGTGAACATGCTTTGCGTTCATTAAAGCATGCGATGCGTTGGGATGAAGAACGCTATGGCCGTGAATATGATTTATCCGTATTTATGATTGTTGCTGTGGACGATTTTAATATGGGCGCTATGGAGAATAAAGGATTAAACATCTTTAATTCCAAATGTGTTTTAGCACGCCCAGATACGGCGACGGATGATGATTTTGCGCAAATAGAATCAGTGGTGGCGCACGAATATTTTCATAATTGGACGGGCAATCGTGTGACTTGTCGTGATTGGTTTCAATTAAGCTTAAAAGAAGGCTTAACGGTTTTTCGTGATCAAGAGTTTTCACGAGATATGAATTCACGAGATGTGAATCGGATCCAAGATGTACGTGTGTTACGCAATATTCAATTTCCAGAAGATGCGGGCAGTATGGCTCATCCGGTGCAACCAAGTTCTTATCAGGAAATATCTAATTTTTATACGGCGACTATTTATGAAAAAGGCGCAGAAGTCATTCGCATGCAACATCAATTGCTGGGGGATGTAGCATTTCGTCGCGGGATGGATTTATATTTTGAACGTCATGATGGTCAAGCTGTCACGATTGATGATTTTGTGGCGGCAATGGAAGATGCGTCAGGTATCGATTTGCAACAATTTAAGCATTGGTATCATCAAGCAGGTACGCCTACTGTGACAGTAGATATGCAGTATGCTTCGGGACGTTTGACGCTTACTTGCACGCAAACTTGCCCTCCTACTGCTGAAACGGAGAAAAAATTACCGTTTCACATTCCTATTTTAATGGCGTTGTTTGATCAAACTGGACAGCCGATACCAGTTGCCAATCCTTTGTTAGCATTGCGTGAAGCGACGCAGGTATTCCATTTTGATGATTTACCATCGCAACCACTGGTGTCTTTACTGCGAGATTTTTCAGCACCGATTATTTTGCAGACCTCCGCCGATGAAGCACAGCTTTTGGGGTTATTACGCTATGAAACGAATGGATTTGCGAAATGGGATGCTGCACAACAACTTATGCGTGGTGCTATCTTATCTCATTATCATACAAAAATGCCTGTTTCTGAGGCAACATTAGCACCTATTTATGCTGCCTTGGCGCAAACATTGATGGACGAACATTTGGATCCCGCTTTACGAGCAGAATTATTAATGCCGCCAAGTTTTGAGGATTTGATTGCTAGTGAAACAGAGGTCGATGTTGAACGCTTAGAATGCGCGCGGCTTGCATTTTTGCAGGCACTCGGCAGAGCTTTGGTGGCGGAGTTGACGGCCATATTTATGCAAGAATCAGCGAGAGCAGATTCTGCGGTGCATGGGGAAGCGATTGGACGACGTAAATTGCGTTTGCAATGCTTGCGTTTATTGCTCAAAGCAGACGAACCTAAATGGTTAGGCACTTGTGAGACGTTGCTAGATTCTGCACAAACGATGACGGAACAATTGGCTGGGTTGGTGGGATTGGTGCATAGTCGAGATCCGGTTTTACAAGAACGTGCCTGCGCGAAATTCTATCAAAAATGGTCGCGTGATACCTTGGTTCTAGATAAATGGTTCGCAGTGCAAGCAACGGCGGATAATGTGCACACATTAGAAAAAGTGCGTGCTTTAATAGCGCACCCCGATTTTGTTTACACGAATCCAAATCGGGTGCGTGCGTTGCTGGGGAGTTTTGTACAAGGCAATCTAAGACATTTTCATGCTGAGTCAGGAGACGGTTATCGTTTTTTAACAGAACAGTTGATACACTTAGATCTTCTGAATCCGCAAGTCAGTGCGCGTTTGGCTTTGCCATTGACTCGTTGGCAACGGTTGGACTTACCGCGGCAAACCCTGATCCAAACAGAATTGCATGCTTTGCTCAAGCATCCTTTGTCCAATGACTTGGCGGAGCTGGTGCATAAAAGTTTGCAAAAATAAGGAATAGTATGATGTGGTTTATCTATGCGATGGTTGCGGCTGTTTTATGGGGTATCAATTATTCACTGGCTGAAAAAATTGGTCAGCGCATTTCTTTGATATCGGTGTTGGCTTTGGAAATGATAGTAGGTGCTTTGTTTGTCTGCGTCTTCGCCTATTTTACTACGCTTAAAACCGATCTTTCCACGTTGTGGGCTAATCCACCCTTACTGCGGTTAACAGTGATAGAGATATTAGTGGTTGTGATTGCCAATATGGCGATTGTGGCATCGATACAATCTAAAAATGCTACATCAGCGGGCTTGATCGAGCTGTCTTATCCGTTGTTTACCATCTTATTTACCTGGTTCTTATTTCATGAGCATCATCTTAATACCCCCATTATTATTGGGAGTGTATTTATCGCGCTAGGGGTTATTTGCGTAGGGTTGAGCTAGGGGGTAAAGTATTTCCTTCGCCCCTTGAGGGGAGAAGGTGCACATAGGGTGGATGAGGTCTGAGGGGATACATCAGGGATGAGGGGTGATAAGCCTCTCTCTAATCTTGAAAAAATCGCGTGATCTGATCGGCTGATTGCATTGTATCATGGTAACCTAAATTGATGAGATCTTGCGTGAAAGTACTTTCGAATAATAAGAAGCTTAGTAAATCCCCAGAGTGACTTTGCGCGCCGAGCGTATTGAGCAAGAAGCGTAATAATTTTGGCATGGAGCGGTAATCTGCTTGAGCAATTTTGGCTACATCGACACTGGGCCTTAAATGCAAAGTTTCAACTGGTCGCCAAGGTGAACTGCGTTTTTTCCAGATCGACAAGAGATGCGAAATTTCATTCATGCGATTCAAAAGTTCCACATCTCGATCGAGATTATCTAAGAACAAACCGTTTAGCATGCTACCTAAAACATGTGCGAAGGTAATGTCGCGCGCTTTTAATTTTTCTATATCATCTATGGCATGGATTTGTCGTGTCCCAACGATCAATATTTTATCGACCTTAAAACGCACCGTTCCGCGTAACGGAGAAACCAGTCCCATACTGCCATCTCCATAATGCATGTCATGAATTTTAATGGGAGAAAAGAACAATGGTAATGCACTGGAGGCCAAAATATGATCTAAAGTGATGGTGGAGGCACGACTAACATGTCTGGGATAATACCAATCTTCAAAATCTGTGAGGCTGTGTTGGTAAAAAGAGATGGTTTGTTGTGTTTCATAGCAATGCGTAATGATTTCCAGAGTTTCTAATATGTTTTTATCAATATTGCTTTGGATCCTCTGAAAATCGATATGTGTACTGAGAAAATCGTGTAAAGGAGCTGTTTCTAGTAAATGAGTCGGTCGTGGTCCTTTGATGAAGAAATGACTGAGATTGCGTAGAATAGATTTGCTCAAATCGTAGTTTTTAGCGTAGAAAATATTGTCGCAATGGATGTTTTGCCAAAGGTCGAGCAGTTTTTCGATGCCAAAACTAAAGTCGTCAGCATATTGTGCTAGGATGGAGGCGTTAATGGAACCGATACTGACACCAGAAATATGTGTAAAGGGCGTGGTTTTTGTATTTAGAATTTGATGGATGGCTTTTAACACACCGGCCTGATAAGCACCTCGAGCACCGCCTCCAGCAAGATAAAGGGCTATTTTTGGCATAAGATACTTTTTAATAGGTATATTAAAGATATTAGTAGACAGTTTTCGCTATAGCAAACTCCGCTGCAATAATTAATTTCTAAAAGAGCCATGTGTCGATCTCTCAGGGTTTGTGCGGTTATTTTTTCGGATTGATCAACACGTAGCTTTTAACATTTTTTAAACATTGTTATGATGTGATAAATGATCGATAAGTTGCAACGGGGCACAATGAAATGAAACTATTTTATGCAAGAGGTGCTTGTTCGTTGGCGGTGCGCATTATTTTGAATGAAATAGGTGTTCCTGTCGATTACGAAGCCGTTGATTTGAAAACCAAACAGACAGCGAGTGGGCAAGATTTTTTTACGCTTAATCCCAAAGGCTATGTGCCAACTTTATGTTTAGAAAACGGTGAGATTTTGACTGAAAATGCAGTGATTCTGCAATATTTGGCCGATCATTATCAAGCAAGTAATTTACTTTCCCCAGTAGGAGATTGGCAACGCTACCGCATTTTAGAATGGGTACATTATATCGCTACAGAATTACACAAAGGGTTTTCTCCGTTGTTCCATGGCGGGATTCCAGAGGATGTGAAACAACAAATTTTTATCCCTAAAATTATGAAATCATTGACCTATGTTGATCATTGTTTAAAAGATAATGCGTATCTGATGGGAAAGCATTTTACTTTGCCAGATGCTTATTTGTTTGTAGTGTTACGTTGGGCAATTGGATTGAATTTGCCGCTCCAACCCCTACAACATTTGTTGCATTATCAAGCACAATTGCGAACGCGCAAATCGATTGCTGATGCTTTAAAACAAGAGGGGATAGAACAATGATTGCTCTATTACGTCGTCAGCCACGCCCATTTTTTGTGATTTTTATGCTGGAAATCTGGGAGCGCTTTGGTTTTTATACCGTACAAGGGATTTTAGTCTTGTATTTTGTGCGCTCTATCGGGTTTTCGCAGCAACATGCCTATGCAACGTTTGGGACATTTTTTGCATTAATTTATGGTATGGTGCCGTTAGGAGGCTATTTAGGCGATAAATTATTGGGGACTAAGCGGGCAATTGTTGTGGGTTTATTAGTCCTTATGATGGGGTATGCTCTGTTAGCATTACAGGACGATCATTTGTTATACCTCTCGTTGGCATTTATTTGTGTCGGGGCAGCTTTATTTAAGTCTAATCCAGGGGTGTTGCTGGCGCGATGTTATCCCAGAGGGTCTGATACATTACAGTCAGGGTTTACATTATATTATATGGCGATCAATATTGGTGCCTTGGGCTCTTTATTGATTGGTCCGTATGTTTCCAGTCATTATGGTTATGCTTATGCTTATTGGATCGCAGCGCTTGGCATGTTATTGGGATTGTTGAACTATGTTGTGCAATACCCGGTGATTGCACCGATTAAAACCATGTCTGATCAACGTCGGTTATCGGGATGGTGGTGGGCGATTTTTCTAGGTGGTATGGTTGCTTTTATTGCCTTAAGCACTTATTTATTGGCTCATCCTGTGATGGCACGCAAAATTATTTTAATGATTACCGGTATTTTTGTTTTAATTTATTTTTGGTGTATGCAGCAAGCGACTAAAAAAGAACGGGTAAGGTTGATACTGGCGTTTGTTTTGATGTTAGAAGCGGTTGTGTTTTTTACCTTGTATCATCAAATGCCTACTTCTATTAATGTGTTTGCAGTAAATCATGTTTATTCTACGTTATTGGGCATTCATTTGGATCCGCAGAGTTTTCAAGTATTGAATCCTTTTTGGATCATTACTTTAAGTCCTGTGCTGGCATGGTGGTATACTTCTCTAAATCAACGTAAATTATCCTTCGCAATTCCTTATAAATTTGCGGTTGGTATGGTATGTTGTAGCATCAGTTTTCTGATCTTATATTTGACGCGTTTTTTTGCAGATGATCAGGCCATGGTGTCGCCCTGGTGGTTAGTAGCTAGCTATTTATTTCAAGCATTGGGCGAGTTATTGGTGTCTGCTCTGGGTGTCGCGATGGTAGCGGAATTGGTGTCACCAAAAATTATGGGATTTGTGATGGGGGTGTGGTTTCTGACCTCTTCTATCGCAGGGTTTACTGGAGCGGCAGTAGCGTCGTTGACGGCTTTACCGAAAGGCATGTTACCGGGAGTAGAATCGTTGTCAGTTTATACCCACGTTTTCTTGCAAATTGGGGTGGCGACGTTTGCTTCAGCCCTTGTAATGAGTGTGTTGGCGCCCCTTTTGATGCGGTGGATGAACACTAAATAAAGTTGTTATTCACAAACTTATCCACAGGCTTCCTGGATATTTTATTAACAATTTTTAAATTTACTCATTTAAATCAATGAGTTACGCAATGGGTTGGTTGGGTGGTAAGGATTTGATATAAAACTATTCACAATTAACAAATTGGTTGTAAACCTGGCAGTTTGTTTTGATTAATGAGGTTGGAGTAAGAATTGAGCCATGCAGCAACAGAACGTAAACCGTTAACAGAATTCGCCGAGCAAGCGTACCTTGATTATGCAATGTACGTCATTTTGGATCGTGCTTTACCTCATATTGCCGACGGATTTAAACCGGTGCAGCGGCGTATTGTTTACGCTATGTCTGAATTAGGCCTGAAGGCAACCGCTAAATATAAAAAATCAGCTCGGACAGTCGGGGATGTGTTAGGTAAATTTCATCCGCATGGTGACACCGCCTGTTATGAAGCCATGGTGTTAATGGCGCAACCCTTTTCTTATCGCTATCCTTTGGTCGATGGTCAAGGCAACTGGGGTTCGCCCGACGATCCGAAATCTTTTGCTGCTATGCGTTATACCGAAGCACGTTTGTCTCCTTATGCGGATTTATTGTTAGCGGAATTACAGCAAGGTACGTCAGACTGGGTAGATAATTTTGATGCGACATTGCTAGAGCCCTCTTTGTTACCGGCGCGTCTTCCTAACGTGCTATTGAATGGAGCCACGGGTATTGCAGTGGGGATGGCGTCTGACATTCTGCCGCATAATTTGACGGAAGTGGCCGATGCGTGTTTGCATTTGTTGGATCATCCTAAAGCGCAATTGGCCGATATATTGCAGTACATTAAAGGTCCTGATTTTCCAACGGCCGCAGAGATTATAACGGCTCCTACTGCGCTGGCTCAGATGTACAGCACGGGTTTGGGGTCAGTCAAAATGCGTGCGGTGTATACTCAAGAACAGCACAATATTGTGATCACGGCGCTTCCCTACCAAGTCTCTGGGGCTAAGATCATTGAGCAAATTGCGATGCAAATGCAACAAAAAAAATTACCGATGGTTGAAGATTTACGCGATGAGTCCGATCATGAGAATCCGACGCGTTTGGTGATCATGCCACGTTCTTCTCGTGTGGATATTGAAGGTTTGATGTCACATTTATTTGCGACCACTGATTTAGAACGTTCTTACCGTGTTAATTTTAATTTGATTGGTTTAGATGGTAAGCCGAGTGTCAAACCGTTGTTAACGATTCTCAATGAATGGTTGCATTATCGATTGACTACAGTACGTAGACGTACACAATTTCAATTAGATAAAATATTAGATCGCTTACATATTGTCGAAGGTTTATTGATCGCTTATTTGAATTTGGATGAAGTGATTGCCATTATTCGTGAGTCTGAAGTACCCAAGCCAGTTTTGATGGAGCGCTTTGGTTTAAGCGATCGACAAGCAGATGCTATTTTGGATATGAAATTGCGGCATTTGGCTAAATTGGAAGAAATGCAGTTGCGGGCTGATCATGCGGAGTTGTTAAGCGAACGCGATGAATTGCAAGGGATTTTGGGAGATGATAAACGCTTACGTGCTTTGGTAAAAAAAGAAATTGTTGCTGATAAAGAGCGCTATGGTGATCCACGGATGTCTCCCTTAATTGTACGGCAAGATGCTTGTGCGTTAAAAGAAGAAGATATTCTGCCCAATGAACCGATTACCGTTATTTTGTCGCATCAAGGCTGGGTTCGTGCTGCCAAAGGGTTTGATGTAGATGGGAAAGCGTTGGTGTATAAAGCGGGCGATGAATTTTTGGCTCAGACCAATGCGCGCTCCAATCAGCAAATTGTGTTTTGGGATAGCCAAGGAAAAGTATACTCATTATTGGGGCATACGCTGCCTTCCGCGCGCGGGCAAGGCGAGCCATTGACGGGTAAACTCAATCCGGCAGAAGGCGATTCTTTTGTAGCATTGACGTGTGGTGATTCAGACGAGCAAGTCTTGTTGGTGTCAGATGCGGGTTATGGTTTTATGGTGCCCATGCAGGCTTTGTATGTCAAAAATCGCAATGGCAAAGCTTGTTTGAAATTACCGGCCGGCAGTAACATGTTGCCGCCTCGCCATGGCAGCACCGGAGATCCTAGTGAATCCGTAGTGTGTGTGACCAATACTGGCCGTTTATTGGTATTTCCTCTGGTAGAATTACCCCAATTACAAAGAGGTAAAGGTAATAAATTAATGCAAATTCCGGGTGCGAAGGTCGTCAGTCGTGAAGAATATTTGTTAGACGTACAAATCTTAGGCGCCGCGCAACAAGGTATCACAATCTTTGCAGGTAAACGTCAATTTACCTTGAAACGCGCTGATTTAGAGCATTATCAAGGCAAGCGCGGCACTCGTGGGGCCCGATTACCAAGAGGGTTGCAATCGGTGACGTCGATGATAGTGTGTTGATGAATCTGTTGTTGATAATGCTATTTGATTTGCAGACCTTTATGCAAACGTAATGCGTCTTGTCTCTTGTTCATTTTCGGCGCTATCTCCTAGGTCATCGACACTCGCAAAATCATGCACCGTTTCTTGAGCATCTCTTATGGTTAATGCCTGGTAATAGCTAGGCCCTCTACTGGGGAAAAACCTATAAATTTGATTTAATACCATATTCGTTATGGCCTCAATCATTTCGCGGGTGATGATCTCGGTATATTCTAAAAATTCTTCAGTATGAGCTACTGGAAAATTCTCCTTGCCTATTCTGGGTGTGGCTTTGTAGAAAGCAGCACTTATCACATGGGTTTTCTCATAATTTTTACGCTCTTCGAGAAGTGCACAGATATTTTCATAACAATTTTGATATTTTTTTCCAGAACCAAAATATCTGGGTTCCTTTTTATTTTCAAGCAGTTGTTTAAAGTCGTGTAACATTAATAATTGATGTTCATAGCTTGGATGGTCTCTATGAACTGCGCTCTCGAGGTATAACGCTATCACTAAACTTGCGTTTGCAGAAGTAGCGACTTGATGAAGAATGTTTGCAGGTAAATGTGCTTTATATCTTTCGCTTACGCGGGCCTCTATAGCGTAAAAACCGTGTTTTTCGAAATCGCTGTATTCTATTCCTGCACGGTCACAAGATACATATTCAATTTTTTTACGCGTCATGATGACTCCCAAAACCTAATTTAGCGGATGATTGATTGGATGTGCTCAACTCACTTTCCAATTCTTCATAGGGTAAGGATAGGGAAGGAGTTTCCCAATGCATTTCGGTTTGAACAAGTATTATAAATTCTTCAAAAATATAGCGTTTAGAATTTTCTGGTAAAGTATGCAGTCTTGGAAATGCAAATTGCATCACAATTCGTAGATGTTGTAATATTACCTCGGTTGCGTTGTTAGTTGTTCTCTGTTCTACTTTATCCAGTATGACATCAATATCAATGCCAATTCCTGATAAATCGCTCATTAATTCGCTAACCTCTGTACAGCTGCTATGAGATAGATTAGTTTTCTGAAACATTTTCAGAACTGTTTGAGCCGGTTTATTCTCTAACTCAGCTAATTCAGCCATAATTTTTTCACATATAACGCCATCAGTAATGCCTTCGTCCTGTTTTTCCTTAATGGCTTTATAAAGTGCTATGAGTGTAAGGGACGTTTTATATTCATAGTAATCAAAATCAAATAAATCAAACATCAATTTACTGATAGTTTTTAAGGTGGAATTTGCAATACCATCTGTACGTAATTCTACCAAAGAATTTGTGCGTGCAAATAGGGACTGCTCTCCTAATTTTCTGGTTTGAGTACGGCTTTTTCGGCTTGATAGTGCTTCTTGTGTATGTTCTTCGCTTGAATTGAAATATGTTTCAAAAAAGTTATCAATTCGCTTATTTGATATTTTTGTTTTTGGATGGATGTTAAGAAATGCTCTTAATCCACTTCTCAAATTTCCTTCCTTAAACTCTTCCAATAATGCTGCTTTAAGTTCGGTTTCTGAGTTCCAATTGATAACATATTGAATCGCTCGTAAACCTTGCATTGCGGTTCTAATCTTTGCGCCTTCAGCACCCAAAGAGGCTGCATCCTTTTTTCCAGGCCGCAAGTATAGTACATGCTCACTCTGATTAATGCCTTTTAAGACTTCGTTGGACAAATCATCAATCAAATTCGCAAGATATACCGCTTGTGCTATTTTCATATCTTTTTTAATTTGTTGTACCTTTCGTTCATCAACTGATTTGTTTCTTAATTCTGCTGTTAATGTTTTACGATAATTTTTTTCAAAGCGCTCTGGTAGAGTGTGTGTTGTTTCTATGCGTTGATTTAACTCAATTCGATCATCTTCAGGAATAAATTGTCTTGCAATCGCTGTTAATAAGTGGGGGATATCATGGATGCTTTGTTCATCTACGGTCTCTAAAATAGCCGTGACAAACACGATATAAGCAGTAATATGCGCTCCTTGCTGACGCCCAAGATAAGTGTCTGGTCGTAATTTTGATACAGCAAAAGATAATCCACCGGTTTGCGTATTAACGGAGGTTTTAACATAAAAATCTTTGATATTAATCGACCCTTTGGCAGTGCCTGAATCGGATGAATGTCCTAATGAGGCACTTGGTGAAGCAGCGTCTGCTCGGTCAGAGGTTTTTAAGTCAGCTTCAAGGTCGATTTGAGCAACCATGTTACCTAACAATATGCTTGACTCATCTTCGGTTACGGTTGCTATTGCGTGGGCATCTATCGCAATAATGGTTTCTCTTGCTGCCGACAGAGGGTCATTTGCCGTAGATAAGTGAATAATATCGTCGCCTATCAACATTTGAGTCACGAATGCGGGCTCATGAGTGCTATATTGTTCTTCGATAAAAATGCGCAATTTTTGCATGAACGCCATTTGCCGTTTATTTAAATTAGCTCTTACTTTGACTAGGTGGAAAATAAATTGCAAAGTTCTATTTTCCGTATCAAAAAATATACTGACATTATCCCATCTTAACTGACTACTAAGCGTTAAAGGTGCTTGTTTTCCTATTTCTCCATTAAGAATATCATCCAATAAAGAAGTATCTTGTCGTAGTTTTATATCTGAAATTTTGAAGTAGTGACTTAACAAAACGCTACATTTTTCTTTACTTAAACCATGGATAAGCAGTTCTGTTTCATTGGGCATGATGTGAATATTAATGGGACCTATTTTTTTCTGAATGATGTCGCTAGAAACGGCGGCACTAGTAATCTCCATCGTTTCATCAGTATTGTATTGTTCAATAAATTGCCCTGTAAAATTTGCTTCTAGTGCTGCTGTAAGACCTCCTGTCTGTGCAGAAAGAGGCATGAATCCGGTAATTGAGGCGTCTTCAGTTGTAGCGTCTTGAGCAAAGTTAGCTCTACTACGAAAAATTGATTGTTGTAGTCTATCAAGATATTCATCTGGTATTGAGTTCTCATTGATAGCACTGAGAATGTCCTCAAGATATTGCATAGAGTCCTCTTTTTACGTAGCTTTTCAAATTGTGGATCTGATTATATAAATTTGATGTGCGCAATTCTAACACAAAAAAGGTATCTTGTTACGCGGGACTTTGGTTATTTTTAAAACGCAACAAAAGAGGTTGTTTTTGCGAACGAAGTGAGGCAATTCAGTGGCCGTAATGCATTACCTGCAATGGCCACTGGTTGCTTTGCTAACGCTCGCAAAGACGGAGTATGAGCCTGTAAACTATGTCATGCTCCTAAATACGTAGCGTCATCAAAATTTTTTGAGGTTAATTATCGTGACAACCCGCAAGTCAATCCAGTGTCGATTTTCTGTAGTAGTTTGTCGGTACCATAATAAGCGACGGCTGTTTGGGGTTGTGTAAAAAAGGCCAAACGATGTTGAGCATGTTTGGGTTCTGATTGTAAGCATTCACGGATGTCTTGTTCTAAAAAATCAGTAGCCGTTGTATTTTGAGCATACAGTCGTTTCAATGCTGCTACGGTGTAACTTTCATGTTTGCCAAATACGCCACGTAGTGCAACATTCCAAAACCACCCTACCCAAGAGTTGGTTTGATAGGCGTTAATGGCTGTGAACAGTGCGTCACGCCCGATTGTTCTTTGCGCACGTTTTCTATGCTCTGCGATCAAATAGGGTTGGAAGACAGCGGATTGCCGAAGCTCTGCTTCGATATTTTGGCGGTTCTGAGCACTCACTGGTATGTTATCAAAGCATTGATATAAAAATACCACAAAGGCCTGATATCTTTGATGCGCGATAGGACTAATGGGATCGTCTAGACCCGCTTTGAGCGTATCTTTGATGTAGTCGAAATTTCGACTGATCTCACTTACTGAGATTTCGCCTGACATACGTAGTGTGCGATAAAGATGGTCACATAATGTATAAGACGCGTTTCGATCTAAACCACATAATGAATAAGGTGTATTGCCCAGATAACCAGGAAATAGCAAGGCGGGAACATAGTAGATATCTTGGCTGTTTTTTGCCTGGTATAAGCTATCGGTGAACCGTGCGGTGGTGATATGGGAAACGCTTCTGCTTGATAGACCACTGAAATCGTTTAACATATTGTGTAGCAGAGTTGTGACCTTGAATTTTTCTGGTGTAAGGTCGCGCAACATCAAGACATTTTCTAGTGCTAGATCAACATGTTTTTTTTGCTCAGATGTATTCATATTAACGCTGTTGATAAGAAAGAGCTCATGCTCTTTTTGTATCTCAGTAATATCTTTGACCATTTCTCTACGACCTAGCATGTTTGAATCCCCTATTTGTTTGTACGATGTCATCTGGATGACATGATTGCTTAAAAAGTGCAATTATATCACAGCAGTAGCCAATATGTGCAAAAAATAAGTAGCAATGCTGACAACGATAGCAATAAGAGGTAAGATTACGGCTGTGTGCCATATTTCTGGTGAGTACGACGCTATCGCTCCTTTGTCCACCAGAGATATGCGCAGGTATTTAGTATTTTGACAAGGTATTTGAATATGGTTTCATCCGATGGTTACACGCAATTGCCGGCTTATCTCGATTTTTCGCAGTCGATTGCTAGTTTAAATTTACCCATTTCCTGTTCGGAATTGCATGGGGTATTGTGTGGTTATTTAGTTGCCGGCGGGGTACGTGAAGGTGAATTTTATTTGCGGGCTTTGTTGGCCAAACGTGAACCCAAAGAGACACGCCAGGCGGCTTTGGCATTGTTCGATGTGTTGACGATTTCTCAGCAACAGTTGGGCCAGTTTGGGTTTGAATTTGAGCTCATGCTACCCGGCGAAGATGCGCCTTTGGCGACACGTGCACAGGCTTTTAGCGAGTGGTGCGAAGGGTTTACGCAAGGTTTGACGGTAACGGGTGTTGATTTTGTTAAATTAGGCAATGAAGAAGCGCAAGATGCTATTCAACATATTACGGAATTTGCTCAATTGGATTATACGGCGTTACGCGTGAATGAAGAAGATGAACGAGCGTTGTTAGAAGTCACTGAGTATACTAGGATGGCTGTGTTGTCGTTGCAAATTGATCTGCAAGCGCAACATAACCGCGGGAAGCAGGGTACGACACATTAGGAATCCTATGAAAGACTATGTATTACGCCGTCAAAATTTGGCAAAACGTTTACCGCCTCATTCTGTAGCGATTATTCCTGCAGCCAAAGAAGTGATGCGGAATGGTGATGCGGATTACCGTTTTCGTCAGCAGAGTGATTTTTATTATTTGACGGGTTTTCAAGAACCGGATGCGGTGTTGGTTGTGGTATCAGAACCTGTTGCGCAGAGTATTTTATTTACTCGCCCACGTTGTCCTGGCGAAGAGCAATGGCAAGGTAAGCGTCTTGGCCCTGAAGCCGCTTGTGCTGTATTGGGCGTAGAACAAGCTTATTCTATAGAGGCGTTGGAAACGCAGCTCCCATTGTTATTATTGGATAAGCAGGCCTTGGTCTATGCGATAGGTCAAGAAGAGAGCTGGGATCAACGGTTGATTCAGGCGCTCAAGCAAAGTAAACGGCAAATACGTGCAGGGCATACCGTACCGGAGTCATTGTGGGATTTGAATCCCATTCTGGGTGAATTGCGTTTGATTAAATCAGAAGAAGAGATACATTGTATGCGCGAAGCAGCAAGAATCACCGTGGCTGCACATCAACGCGCGATGCGTGCTTGTCGGAATCTGCATTATGAATATGAATTAGAAGCAGAATTGGTCTATGAATTTACCCGTCAAGGTTGCCGCGCTCCTGCGTATGATTCGATTGTGGCCAATGGCAATCATGCTTGTACTTTGCATTATACGGCGAATGATGGGCCTTTGACGCATGGTGATTTGGTGTTAGTTGATGCGGGTGCAGAGTTTTCTTGTTATGCGGCAGATGTGACACGCACTTTTCCTGTTTCGGGACAATTTAGTCCTGCTCAACGTGATATTTATGAATTAGTGTTAACGGCTCAACAAGCCGGGATTGCTGCTGTGCGGCCTGGCGTGCCTTGGGATTTGATGCAAAAGACCATGGTGACTATTTTGACACAAGGTTTGGTTGATTTAAAAATATTACAAGGCCATGTTCCGGATTTGATAGAAGCAGGTGCTTACAAGCCGTTTTATATGCATACCTCCGGGCATTGGTTGGGATTAGATGTGCATGATTGTGGTCGGTATCGTATACAAGGTGCTTGGCGTGATTTGGTGCCGGGTATGGTATTGACCGTGGAACCTGGTATTTATATTTCACAGGGTATGCAAGGTGTCGATTCGCGTTGGTGGGGGATTGGCGTGCGGATTGAAGATGATATTTTGGTGACGGAACAAGGCCATGAGAATTTGACGGCTGCGTTGCAAGTGACACCTGATGAGATTGAGGCATTTTTACGTGGTTGATTATCAAGTTGATCTGGTTATTATTGGTGGAGGACTAAGCGGCGCGGCTTTGTTGCGCGCGTTAGCAGAGACTGGTTTGCGAGTCTTGATGGTCGACAGTCAAGATTTTTTTAAGCCGCAAGAAATAACGACTGATGCTCGAAGTTTAACGTTATCGATCGCTTCCATGCGAATTTTACAAAGTTTAGGCTTGTGGCCGGAGCTTGCGGCGAATGCGGCACCCATTCACACGATTCATGTTTCTGAACAAGGGCGTTTTGGAACCGCTTGTCTTACGAGCCCCGATCAGGCGCCATTGGGATATGTTGTGTCTATTCAACAGTTGGTCCAAACCTTGTATCAAGGATTGGATCGTCAAATGGTCTGGGCGCCTGCTACGGTGACGGCATTTGATGCGGAACAACGAGTGGTCACGGTGCAAAGGGGTGCAGAAATTCACCGTATTCAAGCGACCCTAGTTGTGGCGGCGGATGGCTCGCATTCCAGTATGCGCTCTTTATGTCATTTACCAGTTCAAGTTAAAGAATATGGTCAACGTGCATTGGTGACCCACGTGCACTTAGCGCGTGCGCATCAGAATATTGCTTATGAGCGGTTTACAAGTTTGGGACCTTTGGCTCTCTTACCGTTAGAACCTAAACGGATGGCGGTGGTGTGGTCGTTGCCGCCAGATGTTGCGCAAAGGATGGTAGACTTGCAGGAGCAAGCTTTTTTGCAAGAATTGACCCAATCATTTGGTTATCGTTTGGGACGTTTTACAGGTGTTGGAAGTCGAATGACTTATCCATTACGCCAAATGCTGATGCGCGATCAAGTGTATGCTGATGCCGTGGTATTTATTGGGAATGCAGCACATACTTTGCATCCTGTGGCTGGTCAAGGGTTTAATTTGGGGTTACGTGATGTGGCGATGTTAGCGCAGATCCTGAAGCATTCGGATATTCACGATCCAACGTTATTAGCGCGTTACCAACAAGCTCGTCAGCATGATCAAACCGCTATTGCGCGGTTTACAGATGGATTGATGACCCTTTATGCACATTCTGGTTTAGGTGTGCGGATGGCACGTCAAGTAGGCTTATTGGTTTTAGATAATAATCGCTTATTAAAACGCATGTTAGCCCGTTATGCCTCAGGCTTGGCGGGAGTGGTGCCTGACTTGGTTTGTGGGATTTCATGATGAGTGACAGCGTAGATTTTGTGGTGATGGGAGCCGGAGTTATGGGGCTGTGTGCAGCGTTGGCGATGCAGCAGCGCGGACATTCCGTTATGATTTTGGAATCTGGGGCGTTAGAAACGGATCTGAATGTACAGGGGTCACGTGCTTATGCTCTCAATTTGGCATCACAGCGCTTGCTAGAAAAGCTTGGGATCTGGGAATCGGTGACGTCACAGATTGCGCCGTATGAACGCATGGTTGTGTGGGATGCGCAGAGCTCAGCTAAGATAGCGTTTGATGCGCGCATGCTAGCGCGGGATCGCTTGGGTGTGATTTTGGAAGAGACCTATTTGAAGCAAGCTTTGTTACACGAGGTGCGTGCGCGAGATATTCCAGTGATCACCAATTGGCACACGAAAACGCTGCAAGTCTTAGAGGATAAAGTGTTGCTGAGTCATGCTGATAAAACATGGGAAGCTGGATTTTTATTAGTTGCCGATGGTGCGCGTTCGGCGACGCGTGCATTATTAAAGATCCCCATGACCACGTGGCCTTATCATCAACATGCTATCGTTGCGACCGTTCGCGTAGAGGCATCGCATGAGCGGACCGCTTATCAAGTGTTTTGTGCGCAAGGTCCTTTGGCTTTTTTACCGCTACAGGACCCACAACAGTGCGCCATTGTGTGGTCAAGTGCTATCCCTCATGTTGAAACGCTTATGGGATTGTCAGAAGCAGCATTTATACAAGCATTGGGGCAGGCATTTGAGCATAAACTGGGCGAGATGGCGCTAGTCTCCCAACGCAAATCTTATCCTTTACACATGCAGCATGTGCAGCAATATGCCGAGACACGCTGGGCTATTATGGGCGATGCGGCGCATACGATTCATCCTTTGGCTGGTTTGGGTTTGAATATGGGATTGGCAGATATAACGGCTTTATTACAAGTCATGGATCCAAAATCGAAAGTGCTGTTGACACCGCGTGCTTTACGAGCGTACCAACGTCAACGCAAACATGAATTGTGGCAAATGATTTTATTTCTACAAGGGATCCATCATGTGTTTACTCAGGAAAATGTGCCGATGAAAGCATTACGCCGATTTGGATTAAACCTGTGTGATAAACTTCCTATGCTGAAACGTGTCTTCATGGAACAAGCATCGGGTGTGTAGTACGTCATCCTGAACCTCACACGTCATCCCGAACGAAGTGAGGGATCCCCCTGATGGCACATTGCCAAGTTCGGAGATCCCTCACTTCGTTCGGGATGACGCATCAAGTTCAGAATGACGTATCAAGTTCAGAATGACGTATCAAGTTCAGGATGATGTAGATAATATAACGAGGCAATGATGTTAAAACGCTGGTTGGTCATGAATGTATTGGGGCTGTCTGTCTGGGGTGCGGCTTCGGCGCAAGAGCCTGTGACGATTACTGGGACGCGAACGCAATCCATTCCGGCATCCGTTTCCATACCGCATGGTAGCAGAGCATTGCGGTTTCAAGCTGCGCGGCCTACTAAGCATGTTGCTTTACTAAAATTGAATTTGACGCATGCTACGCAAAGACGGTTGGCGCAACGGGTCAGCGATCTGGCTACGTATTCACAATCTAGCCCCACATTAGCTCATTATCCACGCGCTGTGCAATTAGGGATGAACGAGGTGCCAGTCTTAGATCAAGGCGAGCATGGGACGTGTATGTTGTTTGCGCTGACGGCTGCATTGGATGCTGCGCTGGGTAAAGGTGATTATGTGAGTCAGCTTTGCCAATTGGATTTGAGTAATTATTTGAATCATCATACTTATGTAGAAAGTGGTTGGGAAGGAGGTTGGGGCCAAGATTTTCTGAATCAAATTGCGATGTTTGGTATTGTACCCAAAACATTACAAAGTTCAGGTGCCTGTGCTGGGCGTCTGGAATATCCTTTGTTTGAAGGCAGTGTGACGGATGAATTGTCTGTGTTTGATTATCATCAAATGAGTGAGTCAATCCAGGGGCTCGGTGTTGGTTTTGCACCGTTGATCTTAGAAGAGCAAATCAATTCTACTTTGATTGATCGCGAGCGACTACTGTATAAGATCAAAGGGATCTTACATCAAGGCGACCGTGTCACGTGTTCTGTCCTGCTCATGGGTCCAGAGCCTGGCAATGCCAATGCAGCGGGCTCGTATCATATGGCAAATGATACGTGGATTTTACTACCCCAGATGGCGGATGAGTTAGCCAATGATACGCAAATGGCTGGTCACGCTTTCGTTATTACCGGGTATGATGACGATGCGGTGGCGGTGGATGCCAATGGTCGTTTGCACCGTGGTTTATTGACCTTGCGTAATTCGTGGGGGCCACAGGTCGGTGATCATGGTGATTTTTATATGACCTATACCTATTTTAAAGCGACGTTGTTAGAAGCGCATCGTATAGGCGCGTTCGCACCATAATTTGTGTATGACTGATGTAAAAACCCCCGGATATCGCCTTATGCGAAATCCGGGTAGAAGACATTATTTAGAAAGCGATAGTTCTGCAGCATACGCAACTGCATTATTTAGGTAGGATTCGCTCATATAATATTGTCCTTGATCACCCGCTTGTGCTCCCCAGGAGTTTCGGATCACAAACATTAAGTGTCCAGCAGAGTCTGTGGCATATGATGTTGCCCATATCTGGTGACCACCTAGTAAGCATCCTGTTGCGCTAGCCCAAGTATTCACGGCTGTCGGTTCAGGGGTTTGGGTTAAAGTGGCTGTAGACGAGTCATAGGTGTATTGCGCGGTCCCACCTGTTGTGACGTTATTTTTCGTGCATTCCTTACCTGCTGGTACGGCTGCATCGTATATACTAACATCCAGGAGAACCAAATGTCCTTTGTCTAAAGCTTGTTTCACTAATTGAGCATTATTGGGGCTACCAGTGGTGACATTTAAATTAGAGGCAATGACATTGTTAAATAATATAGCAGGGGTGTTACTCGACATAGCATGATAAGTGAATTGTTGTTTATAAAATCCACTCTTATGGAGTTGAGCAGGCGTTAACTCACCCTCTTCTCCGCTTAGTTTATATTCATTTGATAAACGATTATACGTATTTTCGGTCAGCGCGTAGTTAGGGTAATAACCTTGGTTTTTAGCTGGTTTTCCGTCATAGTTTGGTAGTAATCTGCGGAGCAATGTACCAGCATTTTTTAATCCATCCCAACCTGAATTTTCAAACCCGTCTTCATCCATGTATCCCTGATCTAAAAGGTATAAAGGAGAAATATTAGTGGTAGTGCCCGTTGTTAAATAACTCAATGCTGCAGTGCTAGAAAACGTAACACAGGTACCAAAGTCCTCTTGGTTTAAGACCGTATATTGATTGGATCCATAGAAGCCATTAATGCTGGGTGCGGGGGAAGCTACTGTATAAGTTTGCGATAGAGTTGGCGGTTTTGCGGATGCTGCGATTTTTGTTGCAATGTCTGCTTGCTCTTGTGTAAGGGCTTGTAATCTAATATTTTTAATTGTCCCATCAAGCAATTTTAGATGGAATGGCGCATTATTATGTTTCGCCGATTCACAAGTGAAGTGCAACACTGAGAGGGTTGGATTTTAGTGTTTATGGTGCTCGAATTTTTATCTATTCCCAGTGTTTTTAGGGAATAGATAAAAATTCGAGCGGGCAAATTCGCGCAGCGAATGCGGCAGCT
>CAISKC010000305.1 GCA_903885895.1 uncultured Legionella sp. | reverse complement strand
CCAAAGGGGCAGAAACAAAATATGTTGGGCACGAGCCTGAGTGGAAGTTTCAGCCCACTGAGGCAAACCGTCTATCTTCCTTTGCCAAAGCATTCCAGTGGTATGGCTATCACTATGGCAAGCGTGATGCCAAGGATATGCTGTGCCAATACCTGGAAATAAATCATCGTCCACGAGATGCAAAACTAATGCGTGGCATTCCAGACAGTCAAATTCGTATTACTCCGGCCTGGGTATGTCGTATGACCTTGATAGGGCTAGAGCTCACTGAACACGAGCAATGCATTGTTGATGAACAAATTAGTGAAATGCTCAAAAGCAAACAAGAAATTCAAAAGGCGGCAGCCACAGACGGCGAAGTAGCACAACAAAAATTAACCATTCAAGATCATCTCAGAGAAAAAGTATCAGAATGTTGCGGCGAGCTAGAAGGCATGTTTGATGACTTTATTGTGGCTGGCGCACGAATGTCAGCTGACTTCAAACCCATTGCATTATTCCGCGGCATGAATATTGCACCGCAGATGATTAATAATGTCAGTGCAGTTTGGGAATTACGCCTGGCAGAGTTTACAGAAGTACTGGCCGGAGAGGACGAGTTATTGGTCGAAGGCTATAGCCACTTGACCAAACTACAACTTAAAAACTGTGTTAAATTTTGTGAAACCGTGATCAACGATTGTGGTAGTTATGTACAACTTAAAAAGGTCGAGCGTAAACCTCGTGCCAAGAAAACAGTTAGCCCAGAACGCATGAGCTCTAAATTTAAGTACCTTAAAGAATTTGAAGAACTTAAATTAAAATCAGAATCACCGGCCAAGTTAGTTGGAGCATCAGAAGCTTGGTTATATGACACAGCAAAAAGAAAACTTATCCATGTCATGGCTGACAGCCACATTGGTACCTTTACTGTAAAAGGTTCTACCATCATAGGATTTGATGCGCTACAGACTGTGCAAAAAACTCTAAGAAAACCTGCAGAACAAATTAAACAGGTCATGAATGGTGGCAAACCTGCAGCCCGTAAAGAATTTACGGCAATCAAATCCACAGAAGTAAAGTACAATGGCCGCGGCAACGAAAACTTAATCATACTCAAGGCTTGGTAAACTAAGTAACTGATGCCACGCATCATTCCCAACAAAGTAGATTTCTATATTACCAATGTTTGTAACTACACCTGCAATAGGTGTAATCGTTTCAACAACCACGACTTCAAGGGTTGGCAACGCTGGTCGGACTACGAAGCAATATATCAGCAGTGGGGCGACCTAATAGAGCTGCCCTGCGCCACTATTATGGGCGGCGAACCCTTGTTAAATCCCACTGTGGTAGAATGGGTACACGGGCTAAATCGAATCTTTAATATGGATGTTCAAATTCTAACCAATGGAACTAGATTTCATTATGTTGATGGACTGTACGAAAGTATGTTGTTTACAAGCCCAAAAAATGGTACTCAAAATCATATAGGTGTTAGTCTACATAACTATGCTGATTGGCCGCAGATGCAAGAAGATATTAGAACATTCCTTAAAGGAAACATTATAGAATTAGGAAAAGGCGAAACTCCGTGGGGCAGTGATTTTTATTTTCGAGATAGCAACGGAGTCATGATTAATGTATATCAGAGTAATAATTTTGGAGCCGCTGCAATTAAATCCAATGGCCACGGTGGACTAACCCTACACAATAGTGACCCGGCATTGGCACATCAAAACTGCGCTTTTGCTCAATGGAAAAGTTATCATTTTATTCGCGGAAAATTATACAAGTGTGGCCCCGCGGCACTTATGCCTGAATTTGACCAGCAATTTCCGTTGGATATTTCCGACCAGGATCGTGTGATATTAAACTCTTACCAGGCCTTGAGCGTGGATAATTTTGCTGTGTATAACGAAGAATTTTTTCGTAATTTAGATAATCCTATAGCGCAATGTAAATTTTGCCCCACCACATACGACGCCGAAACTATCTATCCAATACGCAAAGGGCGAATACCCAACTAAATAGTTAGTAAGGAAAACCCAATGGCCCAAGCAGAATCCACACTAGAAACACTAAAACAAAATCTTATTGAATATTGCCGCTTACAGCTGGGCGATCAAATTGTTGACATCGAACTAGATGCTGAGCATTTTGAAGCGGCTTATCGCAATGCCATTGGCACCTATCGTCAACGAGCACAAAACGCCTATGAAGAAAGCTATACCTTTATGGAACTGGTGACCAATGTTAACATTTATACATTGCCACAAGAAGTCATAACTGTTAGACAAATCTTCCGCAGAACATTTGGGGATTCAACCGGTCCATTTGCGTCAAATTTTGATCCATTCAGTCAGGCCAGTATGAATGTGTACTTGATGAATTTTAATGTGGCTGGCGGTCTTGCCACTTACGATTTTTATTCACAATATGTAGAGTTGGCTGGTCGTATGTTTGGCGCCTACATGAACTACTCCTGGAACCCTGTGACTAAAAAATTACAGTTAATGCGTGATCCAAAAGGCACAGGAGAAAATGTCCTACTTTGGACTTATAACCTAAAACCTGAAGTAAACCTATTACAAGATTTCCAAATTCAACAATGGATTCGTAATTACTTTGTAGGTAACTGTAAATTGATCATTGGTGAAGCACGTGAAAAATTTTCCACCATTGCCGGACCACAATCGGGTACCAGCCTAAATGGTACAGCAATGAAAGCCGAAGGCATGGCCATGATGCAACAGGGAATTGATGATTTGAAGAATTTTGTAGATGGCTCGGCTCCTATTACTTTTGTCATTGGCTAGATTGGCAAACGCACAATAGACTTTTAGTTTTACCCATGCTATAATACAGCATGAGTTCCTTAATGATAGACATAGAAGGCCTTGCAACTGGCCCCGAAACTACAATTTTAACAATTGCAGCCCAGGCGTTTGATCCCGTTGGATCAGGCTACT
>CAISKC010000304.1 GCA_903885895.1 uncultured Legionella sp. | reverse complement strand
CATAACTGAACCTCGCAAGTAAATCTTGTAATCGTGTGACAGTCTCCCTGTCTTCATATTTCATTGCCAAACATGCAGCCTCTGCACCTGACAACGTTGTGGTATAACTAACTTTATACTGCAAAGCCGATCTGCGAATTTCAAACGAATCCGCAATGGCTACTTTGCCTTCCGTCGTATTCACAATAAAATCTATTTCGTGGTTTTTAATAAAATCCACGATATGTGGCCTACCTTCTGCTACTTTAAAGACACGTCGACACATGATCCCTGCTGCTTGAATCACCGCCGCAGTCCCTCTGGTAGCAACGATTTCGAATCCTAAAGCAATCAAACGCTTAGCTATTTCTCCAATCCGAGACTTATCATTATCCCGCACTGATAAAAAAGCACAGCGTCTCTGTTGAATATCGCAACCAGCACCTCGCTGCGCTTTAGCATAAGCCTGACCGAAACGCTTTGCAATACCCATCACTTCGCCTGTCGATTTCATTTCTGGTCCCAAAATAGAATCGACACCCGAAAACTTAATAAACGGAAAGACTGGAAGCTTAATAGAGTAAAATCCAGGGGTTTGCTGAGGTCTAGTCAAACCTTGTTGCCGCAGAGATTGGCCGACCATACAACGCGTTGCAATCTTCGCCAAAGGTAATCCCGTTGCTTTAGACACGAAAGGTACAGTGCGCGATGCGCGTGGATTCACTTCTAGCACATAGATATCATCACCCTGTATCGCAAACTGCGCATTGACCAAACCCACCACTTTCAGAGCCTTGGCCATGCGGATCATTTGATCTTTCAAATCCTCTTGTACGACCACAGACAAAGAAAAAGGCGGTAACGTACAAGCAGAGTCACCAGAATGAATGCCGGCTTGCTCGATATGCTCCATCACTGCACCGATCAATACATCTTGACCATCGCAAATCGCATCAATATCAACTTCGATCGCATCTTCTAAAAATTTGTCCAACAAGACCGGAGAATCATGCGAAACATGCACTGCTTGTTCCAAATAATGACGCAAATCTGCCTCTTGATATACAATCTCCATCGCACGTCCGCCTAGGACATAAGAGGGTCGTACCACCAAAGGGTAACCAATGCGTTTTGCCAATTCAAGCGCTGCTGCCTCACTTCGTACCGTGCCATTCGCTGGCTGGGTTAGCCCCAAGCGCGTCACCAACTGCTGAAACCTTTCACGATCTTCTGCTTCATCGATAGCATCAGGAGAAGTTCCTAAAATGTTGACACCATTATCCGCCAAAACACGCGCTAATTTTAACGGTGTTTGTCCACCATAATGGACAATGACACCTAAGGGTTGTTCTTTCGCATAAACTTCTAAGACGTCTTCTAAAGTGACTGGATCAAAATACAAACGATCTGTGGTATCCACATCCGTAGACACCGTTTCTGGATTACAATTCACCATAATCGTTTCATAGCCAGCTTCACGTAATGCAAACGCAGCGTGCACGCAGCAATAATCAAACTCAATACCTTGTCCAATACGATTAGGGCCACCGCCAAGGATCATCACTTTGGGACGCGTCCAGGTCGGTTGCGACTCACAAACAGACTGGTAACATGAATACAGATACGCTGTATCACTGGCAAACTCTGCCGCACAAGAATCGATGCGCTGATAGACTGGACGGATCCCCAACGACCAACGATACTGCCGAACTTCAGATTCTTCACATCCTAATAATTGCGCCAAATAAATATCAGAGAACCCTCGCTGTTTAAACAAGCGCAACATTGCCGCATCCATATCTGACAATGATTTACCTTCTAGCCTTTGTTCAAACTCTACTAATTCACGAATTTGCGCTAAAAACCACGGGTCCACACGCGATTCTTGATGTATTTCATCTAAAGACAAACCTTGCCGAAATGCATCAGCAATATACCACAATCGATCTGGCGTCGGCTCTTGAAGATAGCCGCGCAAAATCGACATTTCTTCACCCTTAAACAGCGGTTGCAAACCAAATCGATCAATTTCTAACCCACGAATGGCCTTTTGCAAAGATTCTTGAAAATTAGCGCCAATGGCCATGACTTCACCAACCGATTTCATTTGGGTGGTCAGGGTTTTAGGGGTTTGCGGGAACTTATCAAAATTAAACCGCGGTATTTTAGTAACGATATAATCTAGCGTCGGCTCAAAAGAAGCAGGCGTCTTACCATCAGTGATATCATTTTTCAGCTCATCTAGCGTGTAGCCCACTGCCAACAAAGCAGCTATTTTAGCAATTGGAAACCCAGTTGCTTTGGAAGCCAAAGCGGAACTCCGTGACACGCGCGGATTCATTTCTACAACTAATAAACGTCCATCCTCTGGATTGATCGCAAATTGCACATTAGAACCACCCGTATCGACGCCTACTGCTCGCAACACTTTGATAGCCGCATCCCGCATCCGCTGATATTCTTTATCCGTTAAAGTTTGCGCAGGCGCTACCGTAATGGAATCACCGGTATGTACCCCCATCGGATCGAAATTCTCAATGCTGCACACGATAATACAATTATCATTGCTATCACGTACCACTTCCATTTCATATTCTTTCCAACCCAAGACTGATTCGTCGATCAATAATTCTCGAGTGGGAGATAGCTCTAAACCTCGCAAACAAATACTTTCAAATTCTTCTAAATTATAAGCAATCCCACCGCCCGATCCGCCCATAGTAAAAGAAGGACGAATAATGGCAGGAAATCCCAAATGTTCTAATGCCACCATCGCTTCATCCAAGCTATGTGCAATCATAGAACGCGGCATCTCTAAACCAATTTCTTCCATCAATAAACGAAATTTCTCACGATTTTCTGCTTTATCTATCGCTTCTTGACTCGCTCCGATCAATTGCACTTGATAGGCATCTAAGACACCGTGTCGGGCCAAATCCAATGCGCAATTCAGAGCAGTTTGACCACCCATAGTAGGCAATAAAGCATCAGGGCGTTCTTTTTTAATAATGGCGGCTACTTCTGGCCATAAGACTGGCTCGATATAGGTCGCATCTGCCAATTCGGGATCGGTCATAATCGTGGCTGGATTAGAATTAATCAGAATAATCCGATAACCTTCTTTTTTTAAAGCCCGTACAGCTTGCGTTCCAGAATAATCAAATTCACAAGCTTGCCCAATAACAATAGGACCAGCACCAAGAATTAAGATAGACTGAATATCCGTGCGTTTAGGCATAATGAACCACTAATGTCTGGATACCGTGAACAAACCCTGAGAGACACCCACTTTTTTATCCCTTCTCCCCGTACGAGAGAGTGTCTGTCTCACAAGTATAAGCCACGATACGTTGATAAAAACCGTATGCTAGCTGTTGTGAACAACCTAATTACGAATGCTACGGTGGTCATCGAGGGATGGCGCACAGAAGGTATTTCAGCTTGCGAGCACGCTGAGATACCTATCTACAGCCCCCCAAGACGACGTATCACCTCAGGACATAATTAGGCAATCAAAACTTTACTAGGCTTCCTCTTCCTGTCTACGCAAAAACGCTGGGATATCTAAATAATCCACATCAGGCATTGTTTCCTGCGCTGGAACATTTTTTTGGTTACCCATGCCCATACCAACACCCGACTGCTTTCTGAGCACTGCAGGCCGCTCCAATTGTTGATAATCAAAAGAACCATCACCACGTCGATTTTCAAACGAAGAAGATTTGTGCGCTGCCGCACCAGCACGTTGCCGTGCATCTCCAAGACCCGTAACAATCACCGTCACACGTAATTCGTCTGTCATCAATGGATCAATCACCGTCCCGACCACAACCGTCGCTTCATCCGAAATAAACTCTTTTACAACATCGCCTACTTCTTCAAATTCACCGATAGACATGTCCATGCCAGCAGTAATGTTAACCAAAATACCACGCGCACCTGAAAAATTAATGTCTTCTAACAAAGGTGACGCAATAGCAGCTTCTGCAGCACGTCGCGCTCTTTGATCGCCTGATGCACAACCAGTACCCATCATAGCCATACCCATTTCAGACATGACCGTCCGCACGTCCGCAAAATCCACATTGATTAAACCAGGACGAGTAATTAAATCAGAAATCCCTTTTACTGCACCCAGTAAAACATTATTTGCCGCTTTGAAAGCGTTCAACAAAGAAATATTTTTTCCTAACACACTTAATAATTTATTATTAGGAATCGTGATCAGAGAATCAACATTTTGCGACAAAGCGCGAATAGCTTCTTCTGCTGCCAAAGCTCGTTGCTTTCCTTCAAAAGAAAAGGGCTTCGTCACAACCGCAACGGTTAAAATGCCTAATTCCTTTGCCACTTCAGCAAACACTGGCGCCGCACCCGATCCAGTTCCACCACCCATACCTGCAGTAATAAAAACCATATCAGACCCAAGCAAAACTTGCTTGATTTGTTCACGATCTTCTTCAGCTGCTTGGCGCCCAATTTGAGGATTGGCACCTGCGCCTAAACCTTTGGTCAACTCACCACCCAATTGAATGATGACCTTAGCTTTTGAATTACGAAGGGCTTGTGCATCGGTATTCGCACAAATAAAATCAACCCCTTCAATATTTTCCGCTACCATGTGCTCAACAGCATTACCGCCGCCGCCGCCCACGCCAATTACTTTAATCACTGCACTATCTTGCATGATTTCTGTCATATCAAACATATATTATTCCTCTTAGCTAAAAGCTGTAGGTTTTATTGTCAATCATGTTAAATTAACAACATCATTATTATGATTTAAAATTAGGAGCTTATTAAAAATTCACATTAAACCATTTTCTCATTCGCGTCCATACCCCATCGGATTTACCACCTGAAGAACGTATGCTATAGCCATCACTCTGTTGTTGGAAACCGTGTAATAATAATCCCACTACGGTCGCAAAACTTGGATCACTCACGATATCAGGTGTTAGTCCCATCAAATTTTCCGCAGAACCATATCCATGTCGCACAGGCATTTGAAAACATAATTCTGCCAATTCAATCGCACCATTCACTCCTGATGCGCCACCAGTCAATACGATCCCAGCTGCTAGTAAATCCTGATAGCCACTGCGTTGTAATTCTGAACGAACCAACTGAAATAATTCTTCATATCGCGCAGAGACCACATCCGATAACATTTTAGTTGGAATTTTGCGCCCGGGTCGATCGCTCATACCCGTCACTTCAATCATTTGACCAGCGTTCAATTTTTCAGGTAAAACAGATCCATAGGTCAATTTAATGGATTCGGCAGATTTGCTCGGTGTGCGCAAAGCCATTGCGATATCATTGGTGACTTGATCACCCGCAATCGGAATCACACCAGTATATTGGATCGCACCACCATGAAAAATAGCGATATCCGTTGTGCCACCACCAATATCTATCAAGCAAACACCTAATTCTTTTTCATCCTCTGTTAAAACAGCATGACTAGAAGCCAAAGGTTCTAAAATAATATCTGCCACATCTAAACCACAACGACGCACACATTTACCAATATTTTGTGCCGCACTCACAGAGCCAGTCACCAAATGCACACGTGCTTCTAAGCGCACACCGGCCATACCCACTGGTTCGCGGATATTTCCTTGATTATCAATAATATATTCCTGAGGTAAAATATGTAATATTTTCTGATCCGCAGGAATTGCAACTGCTTTTGCAGCATCAATGACTCGCTCTACATCAGCCTGGGACACTTCTGAATCACGAATCGCAACAATACCATGTGAGCTCAAACTGCGAATATGGCTACCTGCAATCCCAGTAAATACGGAACGTACTTCACATCCCGCCATCAACTCTGCTTCCTGAACGGCGCGTTGAATCGAACTAACAGTCGCTTCAATATCCACCACCACACCACGCTTAAGCCCGCGCGAAGGATGACGTCCTATCCCAATTAATTCTAACGTACCATCTGGATTGACTTCTCCAACCAAAGCCACTACTTTAGAAGTACCAATATCCAATCCGGTAATAATATTTCTTTCAGTTTTTTTTGCCATTATGTTTCCAATTTTTTAAGTACTAAAACCCTGCAATCATCTAACCCCGCAGCGTGAATATGGTTCTCTACATCCTATTTTGTTGAATCCTTCCATTGCGCAGCCATTCCATGAATATAACGCAAATCTACTACCGCTAAGCGATCTAGTTTGTCCCCGAAAATGGCT
>CAISKC010000303.1 GCA_903885895.1 uncultured Legionella sp. | reverse complement strand
GGCTATACACAAAAATTACTAAAAAAACTCAATTCTGTATTGATTCAGATGCCTATCAATGCAAATGACATACAATATGAAAATCAAAAAACTTATACACAAGAACTATTGAATTGTGAACTCACCACTCATGACAAGTATGTTAATTACGAACAAGAAAAGCCACTCGATGCTTTAGAGTTATGGTTGTATCCCAAATCTACAGCTCAATTAATTCGATCTCCTAATATTAAAGAAGAGCAGCCATATACATCATATTGCCGAGAACCATTTAACCCTTGGATTCAGAGGTTTTGTTTCGAGCATATAAAACTAAAAATAAGTCAAAATGTTTTATCATGGGTTAACCCTTCCGTATATATTTGGATAGAAAGATGGCCATCTACTATCAACGGAAAATTAGATAAAAAGAAACTCAACCTTCCATTAAGTTCACGAATACCTAGTGAAGAATCGAACCTTATAGAAAAATTACAAATAATATGGAGAAACATTACTGGCGATGACATTTTGCTAGATAAAGAATTTTGGGTGCATGGGGTTTCTTCCTTATGCATGTACTTTTTTTTGGCAACTATAAATGAAGCTTTTTTAATAAATATAAACTACCATGAGTTTAGGGACTATAATACATTAGAGAAGCTTGCTAAATATATCGAGGAGCTTTTAGATTTACCTGAGAATTGAAGACGTATCTTTCTATGGATATAGTGTATTACTATGGTAAAAAAATTATCTCTTAAACAGAATATGGAAAAACCAACAAACGATTTGTTATTTGGCTCAAACCAACAAAAAACAGGCCCAATAACTCTTGTCGTTTCACGAGAATTGCGAATCACGGATCTGAGCGACAGTGCTGTTAGTTTTTTAAAAAAACCTAAAAACTTAATAATTAATTCTCCATTACTAGATCAATTGCTTGATTTAAATCTAAACAAAGATCCGCTGGTTACAATAATTAATTCTAACAACACTGCTTTAATACAAACAGTTGAACTAACACATAATTCAAACAGAAAAAATTACTTTGTAACAGTAACAAACCTTTTTAAAAATGACGCGGATCGATACATATTTAATATTTCTCCGGTTAACAATTCATTTGAATTGTTAAAGTCATATGTAAATTCAATCATTAATAACTTACCAGGCGCCGTTTATTGGAAAGATTTAGATGGCAAATACATGGGGTGTAATAAATTTGTGGCGACAATGGCGGGATATGATAACCCTGAAAATATGATAGGAAAAACTGACCATGACTTATGTTGGAAAGAATTTGCTGACGAATGGCGTACGTTAGATAACAAAGTAATTAACGACAATCAAACCTTAACTCGTGAAGAGCATGCCAAATTATCAAACGGAAACACCATCACCGAATTAACTTTTAAAACCCCATTAAAAAACGAATACGATGAAATTATTGGAGTGATAGGTACCTCGCTGGACATTACGGAACTGAAAAAAGCCCAAGCTGCGCTCATGACAGCCAAAGAAACCGCAGAGCTCGCTCTGCAATCAATGAAACAAGCTCAAATAGAAGAACAAAAGCATCGAGAAGAGGCTGAGCGTTTGGCGATAGAGAACGCTGCCCATAAAGCCGAGCTAGAAACCCAAGCAAAATTCATCACTGTAGTAAACCGCATTGCCCATGATGTATCAGGTTCCATGGGTGTGATTAAAAAAATGGCTAAATATTTCTTAAACCTTAAAGAAATTACTGCAATTTCCGGATATGAAATGCGCCCAATATCAGCCTCCGAACGCGAAGATAATATTATTTACATTCAAGCAAGCGATAATGGCCTACAGTATGAAGTTCTTGATTCACAAAAAGAACTCAAAAAAGGCGTCGCAAGCTGGGAGCAGTTATTTGCTCAACTCAAACAAGATTCTTCCAAAATTGAGTCTGATTTTCTAGAGTTTCAAAAGGAGTATTTGCCTATATTGCTAGAATATACAGAAAAATTAGGCTTTACCAAAAAGAAAATGATTGAGCGACGTATCCCCGAAGCTCAAAGAGTTCAGCTAGAAAATTCGACTCAAAAATCCATGACCATCATGGAGGG
>CAISKC010000302.1 GCA_903885895.1 uncultured Legionella sp. | reverse complement strand
TGAATTAATGATTGTAGTGGTCATTCTTGGAATTTTAGCTACTTATGCTATTCCAGCTTATCAAAGTTATGTGATTCGAGCTCGCGTGACAGAAGGTTTGACTATGGCAAGTTCTGCTAAAATGGTTGTGTCTGAATTTTTTATTTCGCATAATTGCCAAGGTAATCATGAAATAGGCCTCGGATTTAAGAGTCCTGCTGCCACAGAAAACGTATCATCCATTGGTATTGATAAAGAGTATGGTGACGTGACGATCACTTATACCCCTGTATCGGGAGATGGGACGATTGTTTTTCATCCTGAATGTACCCCTACCGGTGAAATTGCTTGGGCTTGCAACGAAGGCACTTTAGCTGCTAAGTACAGACCTGCGTCTTGTAAATAGATTTTTTGCGCCTCTCCTTGAGAGAGGCGTGTTTAAGCATATTCATATTTTTTTCTGATTCTTTATTTCTTCTTCCTCCGCCGTATCGGGCATCTCCTTGTTTTGGTGAAACCAAACCCATTGTGATTATTTATATTCCTAACACCTGATTTTGATGGTATAATTTTTGCCACATTGATTTTATTGGTGACGGCATGCGGTTTTTATTTCGATTTATCGGGTTGGCTTTTTTGCTGAGTAGCGTAGGTAGTTTTGCGGATGAGTTACCGATTACTGGCACCTCTCAGCACCAGATTCCCGTTACGCATGCCAATAAAGATAATCCAGATGGCTTTAAAGAGATCACTGTATTGGAATATGAGATACCTGATCAAGAGAGAGAGCAGATTTATCATCAAGTACAACGTCGGTTAGAGCAGCAAGATGTTTCGACTCCGGATAGTGCCTCGCTACCCAAAAAAGTGCAATTGGGGATGGCGAACGTCCCAGTGCTTGATCAAGGTCAGCATGGTACTTGTGCGACGTTTGCAGCCACATCAGCACTGGATGCTACGCTTGGTCGTGGAGATTATGTGAGTCAATTATGTCTCTTACAATTGGGCAATTATTTGGAAGCTCAGGGTGACGGAAAAAGCGGTTGGAAAGGAGAGAGTTTTGTAACCGTGTTAGAGCGAATTGAACAATATGGCATCATTAGCAAAGAGAAACAGCATCGCTACACCTGTGGGGGTTATTTGTTTTACCCTTATTTTCTGACACCATCGAATGGTATGTCCCTGGAAGACTATGCACAACACCACGAGTCTCTATTGAAGCAGTCAGCCAAGTGGAAATTTCTGCTCTCTAATCGAAATATGAAACCGGATCCGAATGTTCTCCAAAAAATAAAAACGGCTTTACATGCTGGATCGCGCGTTGTGATTGGTACATTACTGCCGAGAACAGATTTAGGTACGATGGGGGCAACGGGTAAATATCATTATGCTGGTGATACTTGGGTTTTGACTTATGAGATAGCACAAGATCTGCTGCATTCCAAAAAACAATCTGGTCATTCGATGGTGATTACTGGTTATGATGATCAGGCAAAGGCAAAAGATGAGGCTGGACAAATACACCAAGGATTATTTACTTTACGTAATTCGTGGGGTTCTTGGACGGGTGATTGGGGTGATTTTTATATGTCTTATGATTATGCACAAACCTTGATTCATGCTGGTGTAGAAATCAGTAAAAAGTAGACGCCATACCTGTAAGCCTGGTTGGAATTATGACCGCGTGAAGTATATACTCATGCTACTAAGATCTTAGGGCTAAAAAAATTAAACATGAAAAATAGAAATGATAAAATTCAAGTTTTGATGGAAGCGATAGCATTGCTCCATAATGCAGAAGAAAGTCAGCTTTTTTTTACCGATTTATGTACCCCGGCAGAATTGGAGGCGATGGCTGATCGTTGGCAGGTTGTGCCGCTTATCCAGGCCAAAGTGCCATATCGCGCCATTCATGAACAAACAGGAGTGAGTGTTGCAACGATTACGCGTATAGCGCGTTGTATCCAATTTGGGAGTGGCGGGTACACACTCATTGCAAGCAGAACACCTACCAAGCCTGAATAGCCGCTCCTGAAAAGAGTGCTTGTGCTTTTTCTGTGACTTCAGGACTATGCAAAGCCTCAACAAATTGATTTATTTGTTCTTTTTTAGCGCTGTCTTTGCGGATCACAATTAAGTTAGCATAGGGGGAATTTTTCTTCTCGACATAAAGGGCATTGCGATTGGGATGCAAACCAGCAGGAATAGCAAAAGTTGTGTTGATCACTGCAATGTCTACATCTGGTAATACACGAGGTAATTGTGCGGCATCTAATTCACGAAATTGATAATGATTGGGATTGGAACGGATATCAAATACGGCTGCGCTTCTCTGATCTTTGAGTTGAATCAAACCAGCATTTTGGAGTAATAATAAGGCACGAGTTTCATTGCTGGGATCATTGGGGATGGCTATGATCGCACCAGGTTGCAGATCTTTGAGCGCTTTGATTTTATTGGAGTACATGGCCATAGGGTAGAGGAATGTTTTACCAATGACTTCCAGATCATAGTGATGAGCTTGGATCGCATCTTGTAGATAAGGCAAATGTTGAAAAATATTGACATCCAAAGTGCCATCTTGCAAGGCAGCATTAGGCAGATTGTAATCACTAAACTCTATGATTTTAATCGTTAACCCATAACGAGTCTGCGCAATATTTTGCGCTACTTCGATGACGTCTGTTTCAGGTCCAGCCATTGTCCCAACAATCAATGTCTTGGGGTTAGGTTTTTCGCTACAAGCAATCAGACCGCCAAACAGTACAGCCAAGACAAAAGATAGGGATAGTAACGATTTTAAGTAACGCACAACTTATTCTCCTACGGATGGGGTCGCTATTTTTCGTAAATTCTGCCGTGGTTGCACGGCATCGACTGATCGATCGCCAATCCATTGTATAGCTTGAACAATTAAGACTAAAATCATAACAGTGATGATCATAATACTCAAATCAAAACGTTGATAACCGTGTCGAATAGCCAGATCACCTAAACCGCCGCCCCCAACGGTGCCGGACATAGCTGAATAATTGACCAAGGTGATGGCTGTTACCGTTATCGCTTGGATAATAGCTGGGCGTGCTTCTGGGAGTAAAATGTGTCGAATCATTTGCCAAGTGCTGCTGCCCATAGCAAAACCAGCTTCAAGCAAACCAGTTGGTAAGCCACGATAGGCATTATCAACTAAACGCGCAAAAAAGGGTGCAGCGCCTAAGGTAAGAGGTACGATGGCAGCATGTGTGCCAATTGAAGTGCCTATTAAAAAACGAGTAATAGGGATCAGCGCTACCAATAAGATAATAAATGGGATAGAACGGGCAATATTAATCATTGCAGAAATAATGCGAAATAGATGGGGCTGAGGTTTAAGAGCGTGAGAACTGAATAAAACTGTTCCCAATGGTAAGCCTAGCAATACGGCAAACAGTGTACTGGCCGTAACCATATACAATGTTTGGCCTGTCGCATTCGCAAGCTCATATCCCATGATCGTTGGCGACATATCCTAGTACCTCAACAGTTAAATTTGCGAGTCTACACCGTTCCATAAACGGTTGTAAATGTTGTTCATCGGCATGGAGCTCGACAATTAATACGCCACATGTGACACCATTAATCCGGTCAATATTGGCAAGTAAAATATTGATATCCAAATGTAATTCGCGAGAGATTTGCGAAATAAATGGACCGGTGGTTGTTTCGCCTTCAAAAAGAAGACGCAGTAAGGGTCGGCCATTACTATTTTGGGTCAATTCTTGTTGTAAGCAAGTCGGTAATTTGGGGCTTAATTGTGCATACAGCATTTTACGTGCAAGGCTGTTTTTGTTGGTAAATACGGAAGCGAGATCAGCGGATTCAACGATTTTACCTTCTTCCATGATCGCAACGCGGTGACAGATTTGTTTGATGACTTCCATTTCATGGGTGATCAGTACGATGGTAATGCCATAAAGTTTATTAATTTTGTACAACAGACTGAGAATGGCATAGGTGGTTTCCGGATCTAAGGCTGAAGTGGCTTCGTCACATAATAGAATTTTAGGTGAACAACTTAAAGCGCGCGCAATAGCAACCCGTTGTTTCTGACCCCCACTCAATTGATCTGGGTAAGCATGGATTTTTTCACTGAGCTCTACGAGCGGTAATAATTCACGAATTTTTGCATCGATGATATCCGGCGCGATGCCCTGAATATGCATAGGGAGCGCAATATTGTCATACACAGTTTTGGTACGTAATAAATTAAATTGTTGAAAAACCATAGCGGTTTTGTGCCGAGCTTTTTGTAAAGCCTTGCTATGTAATTGACTGATATCTTGATGGTCGACGTAAACTTGCCCTTTATCGGGTCGTTCTAAGGCGTTAATACACCGTAATAAAGTGGATTTTCCAGCGCCACTGCGACCAATAATGCCGAAAATCTCGCCTTCTTGCACCCATAAATCAACGTTATCTAAGGCTTTGTGATCGCCATAAGATTTGTATAAACCACATAATTCAATCATTGCAAACCTATTACAAATTAAATGACTGCTTACGCCTTCGTACCTCAATTATCACGACGTTCCGCGGACAAGCCGCGGGACGTTGGCACTAGAAGGAAAAATAGAGCATTACGTTATTATACTCAAGCCATGTGAATCTACAATCATTACTGCAGCTCAGGTCTATTTTTGAAATATTCTAACGCCTCAGGATTGGCAATCGAGTCTTTATTTTTCACCGGTAGTCCTTCTACAACTTGACGTACTGCGATTTCAACTAATTTGCCGTTGATGGTTCGGGGGATATCGGGGACTTGGAGAATAATGGCCGGAACATGGCGTGGCGAGGCAGATGTTCGGATCATTTGTTTGATTTGTTGTTGGAGGCCATCATTTAACGTGATCCCTGGTTTAAGTTTCACGAATAACACAACACGAACATCGTCTTGATAGGGTTGGCCAATCACCACAGCATCTAAGATATCGGGGTTTTTTTCAATTTGGCGATAAATTTCTGCGGTGCCTATGCGGACGCCACCTGGTTTTAAGGTCGCATCGGAACGTCCATAGATGATCACACCTTGATGAGCGGTGATTTCAGCAAAATCACCATGGACCCAAACCTGTGGATATTGACTGAAAAAAGCACTTTTATATAGACTTTTATCTGTATCATGCCAAAAAGAAACGGGCATTGATGGAAATGCTTGAGTGCAGACCAATTCTCCTTGTTCTTGGACCACAGATTGTCCGGCATCGTTGAAAATTTTTACGGCCATTCCCAAACCAATGCATTGCAGTTCCCCAGAATGAACGGGCAGGATGGGATTAGCCAATGCGAAACAAGAAATGATATCGGTTCCACCTGAGATCGAGGAGAGTGGGATATCTGATTTGATATGATTGTACACATAATCAAAATGATGCGGCATGAGTGGAGAGCCGGTTGAGAGAATGAGGCGCAGGGATGGTAAAGGGTAGGTGGCATGCGGTGACAAGCCTTCTTTTTCAATGGTTGCAATGAATTTGGCGCTGGTACCGAATACAGTGACTTGTTCTTTGGCTAAAATTTCAAATAGACTCATGGCGTTGGGGTAGCCAGGGGATCCTTCATAGAGCACCAGCGTAGCGCCGAGCGCCAAAGTGGATGCCATCCAATTCCACATCATCCAACCACAAGTGGTATAAAACAACATTTTGTCTTTCGGTTGGATATCACAATGCAGACCGAGTTCTTTGACATGTTGAATAAGCGTGCCGCCCGCACTATGGACGATACATTTGGGTTTGCCGGTGGTACCAGAGGAAAAAAGGATAAAGGCTGGATGTGCAAATGGCAAGGCAGTGAACGTGAGAGGTTGATCAGGAATTAAAAATGCTGCCAGAGAAATCGTGTTTGCGATAGGTTCGGTTGGAGATGAGGTGGGTAAATTTGGATAAATGATGATTTTCTGCAAACTAGGAATATGTTGTTGAATGTCTTTAATTTTGTCTGTAGCGGGATGAATTTTTCCTTGATAAGTATGGC
>CAISKC010000301.1 GCA_903885895.1 uncultured Legionella sp. | reverse complement strand
TGTCAATGCGTAACTTCTATCATGTTTGTAAAAATATTTATGTGGTCTTTGCACTTGAGATATATTTCGATAAGACGTTTCTGGATTATACCAATGTAATAAATTAGTATTAGGAAAAGCAACCCAACGATGTTTTTTATCTACAAAACCATTAAGTTTAAACATTATTTTTTCTAAATAAAAGTCTTCAAAATGATCGGGCGCACAGGCCACCCAAAATACCGTTAATAAAGCGTGTACCGATGTACTCAATCTAGCAAGGGCGGCATAAAAATCATAAAACCCTGAGCTAGAACAACAGACCATGATCTTGCCATAACGCTGAGTCAAGGCAGTCAAATCATCTACAATTTTGATTGTTTTTTTTTCTATATTTTCAATGGTGTATTTTTCCCAGATAGCTTTTTTAGAAGAAAATTCGGGAACATGCAGCCCTTTAAGATAAAAATCATCATTAAAATATCGGCTGACTGCAGGAAGCCCAAAGCGTGCTTGCCCAGGAGAACCATCCGTGCCATAAATAAAATACATGCAGTTTTCGGAATTTGGGTTTCCGTATTCGCTGACATTATCATAAAAACTGCTGAAATTATTAGAAATACTATGCAGATAAGCCGCTTTAAACTGTTCTGAGCGCATGAGTACAGTTCCACATTATTTGTAGTAACTTATAGTTTGTATATAACATCATGGACAGTGCTGTCAACAGCACTAAGCAGGCATGGCAAGATCGTCTAAATCATGGCTAACGCCATCATTGATCTTTCAGTGTATCATCAATCAAAGTGATTTTCTTGATATGGCAATCAACATGATACTGATCTTTGTGAGGTAATTTTACATACACAGAAACAGATATTTTATCGTGCCGACGACTATACAATTAAGATGCGTTTGTCCTGGTATCTTTGACGTTTATCCTAACCTCTGTTAAGATTCGCCGCAATCAAGGAACGGGTCGGCCTGTTCCTAAGTGGTATGGAAATCCACTTTAGTCCAACATACGTACAGTTCTATACGAATTGTTGCGTCAGCGTCACGGAGGATATTATGCGCTGGACACAATCCCTTTTTTCTTCGCGGAAAGCCCGCATCATTGGTTTGGATATTACTTCCTCATCCGTCAAACTTTTAGAATTAACCAGAGTTGATGATCACTATTGCGTACAAACTTTTGGGCAGCAGATGTTGCCGGAACGCGTGATAGTAGGAAATGTGGTGCAAGATATCCCTGCATTGGCACAAGCGATTCAAACCTTATTTACCAAGCTTGATTTAGCATCGCGTGCTAATGTGATCCTGCAAGCAGTGATTGCGGTGCCGGATGCTTGCACGATCAGTCGAACCATTCAGGTGAGTGAGCGTTTGGCGGACCAAGATTTAGAAGAATTGGCTTTGTTGGAGTTGACGCAATGCATCCCAGACTCGTTAGAAGAGATCTATTATGACTTTAAACGCCTAGGTCCTTCTGTGCAGCCTGGCATCCATGATTTGCTTATTATGGCGGCACGCGCGCAATATGTGAAAGATCGAGTGGCTGCCGCGCGGCATAGTGGTTTGGTTGTGACGGTGGTGGATATTGAATCTTTAGCATTGCAAAGAATGTTACCTTTCATACAACCGCAGACCAAAAGATCTGACATGACGGCGATTTTAGATTTAGGCGCTCGGTTTTTTAAAGTTTTATTTTTTAAGCAAGATATTTTATTGTTTATGCATGTAGAAGAATTTGGTGCGCTGACTCTGCAATCAGAAGTAGATGAGGGCGATTACCAAGAGGGTGTTTTACAGAGGTATCAACGTGCTTGCCATTTTTTGTATGCCGAATATCCACACAGCCCACCCCTGTCGCATATTATTTTAGGCGGAGGTGGGGCGGTATGGCAGCCAAATATGTTGATGTGGTTACAGCAGCAATGTGACCGACCTGTCTATCGTGCGGATCCTTTTGTGTAAATGAAGGTTGCAGAGGGTTGTGATCTACAACAATTACAGCAGGATGCTCCTTTGTATTTGACCGCTTGCGGTTTGGCTAAAAGGGTATGTTAAGCCATGGTTGAATTGAATTTACTGCCCTGGCGAGAAGGATTATATCGGAGCAAATTAATCCGTATTGCAATCATTGCTACGAGTGTAAGCGGCTGTGTGGTGTTGCTGGCGTTGTGGTATTGGCATTATGTGCAGCAACGCTTACAAACGCACATCCAAATCAATCAGCAATTACAACAAGAGATCCTGCACATACGTGCCTTACATCGCCACCAATTATTGGCGTTACGTCAGCAGCATGCATTGCAAGAGCCAGAGTCGAAATCAAAGGTTAGACCACAAAAACAAGCATTGGTTTTGCAGACCAGCATCATACCTATTCATTACGCTAAGGCAATGGACTTGGCAACGATTCTGAGAGACAAAAGCAATGCATTATTGTCGCGGCGTGGGCATATTGCAGTGGATCAACGAACCAATATTTTGTGGTTAGAAGATACAGAGGAACATATTCAAAAATTGCAAAAATTTGTGCATTATTTTGATACCCCAGCAGAACAAATTGTCATTGAAGCGCGTTTAGTCAATATGAATCAAGAAGCTGCACGTGACCTTGGCGTGCGTTTGGGATTGATTGCTCCGAGTCAGCCTAAGCAGTCAGCCGAGAACGCAAATTCACCTATACCAGGTGGGAATTTGGGATTAGATCTGGCAGCTAGGGCACTCGAGTCTAGCGCAGCGACTTTAGGATTTACTCAAGCACTGTCTATAACACAACGATTATTGGATACAGAATTATCTGCCCTAGAAAGTCAGGGTAAAGCAAAAGTGATTGCCAGTCCTAGATTAATAGCCAGCAATCAAATTGCAGCAGTGATTGAAGCTGGAGAGGATATTCCCTATCAGGAGTTTTCTATGAATGGGAATACTTCTGTGGCGTTTAAAAAAGCGGTTTTGCGTTTACAAGTGGTGCCACAGATCACCTCAAAAGGTGAATTGATGATGTCTTTGGTGATCAATCAAGATGCTGATTCTGGTAAACGTGTACAAGGCGTCCCCATTATTGCAACCAAATCGATTGAAACTCATATTTTGGTCAAACATGGTCAAACTGTTGTGTTGGGTGGGATTTATCAACAAGATCAAAATAGACAAATTGATCAAATCCCTTTTCTGGGGGATTTACCTTGGGTAGGCGAGTTATTTAAACGTCAGCATATGCGTATTCGTCATGAATCGCTGTTGATTTTTATTACGCCAAGAATTGTAACGTAAGTCCTGTTATGGTCAGGTGACTCAGGCGGCATTATGATATATACTCATCACATCTCAATAGATATGATGGGTGTGCAGCTTTTGTTAAACAGTTTATTTTTATGGAGTAAGTAATTTAAATGAGCATCGTTAGAGTACGTAATATCTTTTTAATTGGACCGATGGGCGCAGGAAAAAGCACAATTGGTCGTACTTTGGCAAAGGAGCTTAAGCTTGAGTTTTATGATTCAGATGAAGTGATTGAAGAATCAACTGGCGCAGATATTTCTTGGATCTATGATGTAGAAGGAGAAGCAGGATATCGGCGGCGTGAACAAAAAGTGATTGAAGAGTTGACCCAAAAGTCGAACATTGTTTTAGCGACAGGTGGTGGTGTAATCATGACGCCTGAAAATCGCAATGCGCTTGCGGGGCGTGGTACGGTTATCTATTTAAAGACCTCCTTACAACAACAATTTGAACGTACCAAACGTGATAGTACCAAACGCCCTATGTTACAGACCAAAGATTTAGAAAAGCGCTTAGAAGCATTAAGAATTGAGTGTGAGCCTTTGTATGAAGAATTATCGGATATGAGTTTTGATACGGATAAACTGACGGTCAAAGCGGTTGCCAATAATATTATTAAATACATTTATGGTGAATCCTAGGCTTTATGCGGATGAGGGAGCCCCTCATAATTTTTTGATAGAAAATCGATGTAAATGTAGGGTGGGCAAAGCGTAGCGTGCCCACCAGTTCGAAGAAATAATTTAAAACAGTGGTTCGTTGATAATTATTTCTTCGAACTGGTGGGCACGTCGTTGCACTCCTTTGTCCACCCTACACTCCTGTTGCGTTATTTTTTAACAAAGACTTATGCGGGGATACCTCAGGGATGAGGGTTGATTGTAGCTCTCTCCTCTCCACGGGGGGAAGGAGATATAAATAGAGATCACTGATGTATAAATTGGTATCCACACGAAATCTAAGTATTTTTGGCATTATGGTAAGCGTTTTCTTAGCTTATCAAGCTATGATGTCGCCTAAGACAGATATATCGGTGGCTCCGCCACTTCTCACCCGTTCTTCGATTGATATCCAAATGCCATCGGCGATTCCCAATATGTATCTTGCTGCAAAGCGGCATACTTTTTCTGTCATAGATTTAAGACGTGTCGATTTATTAGTTGATATGCAATCTGAATCGGATCTATTGATCCAGCCATTATTAGATAGTGTTTTGTTTGTGCCCAAAAAGTTTGTGCACGGTCGAGCATTGGCTTCTTGATATGATCAAGCTTATAGCCGATGCTAGTTTACCTGATTTGTCACCGTTCTTTTGTTCTCAATTTCAAGTGACACGCTTTGTTGCTGAACGTGATTTGCGTGAGCAAATTAACGACCAAGACGTTTTAATCTGTCGTTCTACTTTAAAAGTAGATGCTGATTTACTTGCTGATAGTCGAATTACTTGTATTGCTACAGTGAGCTCTGGTACAGATCATATTGATGAAAAGTATGTAGCGCAGCGTCAAATTCATTTGATAGATGCCAAAGGATCTAATGCATGTGCCGTGACAGATTATGTCGTGGCGTGTTTGGCTTATGTACAGCAACATGGATTGCTTGGAGGACAGCAAGCAGGTGTGATTGGCCTGGGTCCAGTGGGTTTGAGCGTGATGACACGATTGCAGAAACTTGGTTTCAATGTCAAAGGCTATGATCCATTGCTTGGTAGGTATGATGATGATTTCTCGACCTGCGATCTTTTATGCGTGCATGCAAATTTGCATGATCAGCTGCCCTATCCGAGTCGACATTTGCTGGACGCAAGGTTTTTATCTCAGCTCAAATCTGGCATAGTTATCATCAATGCAGCACGCGGTAATATCGTGGATGAGACTTCATTATTGGCTTGCACGCAGCCTCTCAGGTACTGCACGGATGTGTATGCAGGAGAGCCTAATATCTCGGCTGCATTGGTTGAGTATGCGACTTTGTGTACTCCCCATATTGCTGGACATAGCATCGAGGCACGGAGTAGGGCATTACGCATGGTGAGCCAACAAATCCACAATCGGTTTGGTTTGTCGACTCCTGAGTTGCCGGATGAAACGGCAGGATTGTTCTCAAAATCATTGCATTCGGGAGCTTGGCAAGACATTATCTTAGCGCTTTATAATCCCAAACATGAAACGCAGGCGCTCAAAGCAACACGAGATTTGGCAAAAGAGTTTTTAACATTACGCCGCGCTCATCATAATCGCCATGATTTTAACTGTTATGCTTGGCCGAATGTAGATAAGCAGTGTCATGCTGCTTTGGGTGTTGTGTAGGTTGGGGCGTTCGGCCTGAGGGATCGAGCCGTTTTTTTACACGCATTGGGCATATTTATCCTCATGA
>CAISKC010000300.1 GCA_903885895.1 uncultured Legionella sp. | reverse complement strand
TGGACGCCGAATAGGCGGTCCTGAGCGCGTAGCGAAGGATGACGGGATCGCTTAAGCGAGACCGGCACAATCCCGCACGAGATGAGGCACGGCACGTAAATTAAGCGCACCTACGCCTATATCGATATAATTCTATTAATCATGACAAATGATTTATGCCCATTCTGCACATTGCCTCCAGAGCGAATTGTGGCCAGCAATGACCACGGATTGGTCATTCGAGATGGTTTCCCCGTGTCACCGGGGCATACGCTCATCATTTCCCGTCGGCACGTGGCCTCCTTTTTTGAAATATCCCAAGAAGAACGTGCAGGGCTGCTAAGCCTCCTTGATGAATCAAAGCGAGCTTTACAGCTAGAACATCACCCCGATGGGTATAACATCGGCATTAATGACGGCCCATCTGCTGGGCAGACAGTGCCCCATTTGCACATTCACCTTATTCCGCGTTATGCAGGCGATCAAAAAGACCCTCGCGGAGGGGTTAGGCGGGTTGTTCCAGAAAATGCAAATTACTGGGATTGATAATGAACCACGCTGAAATCATTAAGCGATTTAGCAATATCAATTGCGCGCGATTAGGCGATGGCTATGCTCCCCATAAGCCCATTCTTATTTTGTTGGTTCTGCAAAAAATATTAATGGGACATGAAAATAAATTCAGCTTCTCTGAGCTGGATCATGATTTAAAAAAACGTCTTGAAAAATATGGTTCTGATAACGCATCAAACACGAGAAACGAACCTTTCTGGCGCCTAAAAAATGACGGCGTATGGTTAATCGAAGCCCCTGCAGAATTATTAGCCCTTGAAAATACACCAACACCTAACCAGCTTACACAAGGCAATGTTAGCGGAAGTTTTATTGATGAAATTTATCAAGAGCTACGACGTGATCCTGAATTAATCGGGGATGTTGCCAACGCGGTTGTTAATCGATTTATTTCTGAGCCGTTGCGCGTATCGTTATTGTTTGATGCGGCACCGGACATAAAATTACTCGAACGGAATTATTGGTGGGTTAGTCAAAACCAGACCTATCAGCAGGAGGTACCCGGTAACTTCATGTGGTCTCCTAAAACAAACAGAGATGGCAGCAGTAACGCCTCCTACAACTACATGAAAGAGATGCGCGTAGGGGACGTTGTCTTTTCATTTGCTGGTACATATATTAAAGCGATTGGCGTCGTCACTAAGAACGCAACTTCTTGCATAAACCCTTTTGGTACTACTGGAAACAACTGGCTTAATGATGGCTGGCTGGTTGATGTAGCCTTTGAAGAGCTTAAACACGCTGCCTTCAAACCCAGTGACCATATGGATGTTATTGCGCCAACGCTACCTGCCATTTACTCACCCATAAGGCCTAACGGTGTAGGCAATCAGATGTACTTGGCGAGCATACCCAAAGAAATGGCCGAACTACTGTTGGCCTTTTCTGGCGTAGTTGGACAAATGGCTGTTGATAGCCTGTCGGACAACCTGGAGTGCGAACTACCGGAAGATGAGCATGAAGAGGAAATTGAAGTGCAACTGCGCACCGACATTGGGGAAACGCAAAAGACCCAAATTATTAATTCAAGAAGGGGGCAGGGGGTTTTTAAAGCAAGGCTGAGGCTGGTAGAAAAATCGTGCAGAATAACCAATGTTTCTAACCCAAGGCATTTAATTGCCAGCCACATTAAGCCGTGGGCAAAATCCAATGATACCGAAAAGTTAAGCGGCTTTAACGGGCTATTGCTGTCGCCTCATATAGACCATCTATTTGATAAAGGCTACATTTCTTTCACCGATAACGGCGCCCTTATTTTTTCAGAACGCTTGAACGTAATATTGCTTGATGAATGGGGTATTGACCGGAATATTAATGTGGGTGGGTTTAAGCAAGAGCAAAAAGTGTTTCTGGAATACCATCGGGATGTGGTTCTTGTTTGATATCTAGTGCTATATATTTTAATCTCATTGTTTGTTAAGGCTAAATCACGAGATTTGAATGTAGGAGCAGGCTTGGGTTTTTCTTGAGGAGTTCGAAACGGTCTCGTTGGCTTCAAACCCAATTTTCCCACTTCAAACCGGGTATCCGTGAAAACTCTTTTTGATTGTTGGTGATTAATGGCAAGTCTAAAGCCAATGCCTGAGAAGCGATCATGATGTCTAAAGATCCAATCGGTTGACCCAGCTTTTCCAGTTGCGCGCGCAATGTAGCGTAAGCCCAAACACACCCCGCATCAAAAGGGACGATGGTCAGTGGAGCCAGAAATAAATTGAGGGCTTCTTTGTTTCGTACAGAACCCGTTTTTTCCACCCCAAAAGCCAATTCTGCAGCCACCGATCACATGGTTGATTTCCAACCCAATCGAGACATGCAGGAGTTAAAGAGATTCCAGTTGGTGACCATTTTGTCAGGCGCAACGCCCGATCTTTCTTGGTTTAACCCCTTGTTCGTATCCCCCCCCAAGCTGCCAATAGT
>CAISKC010000299.1 GCA_903885895.1 uncultured Legionella sp. | reverse complement strand
TCTCAGTATTTGCTTTGCCTTTATCAGCCGAGACTTTGTCTTTCTCAGTATTTGCTTTGCCTTTATCAGCCGAGACTTTGTCTTTCTCAGTATTTGCTTTGTCTTTCTCAGTACCTGTTGTTTTATTATGGGATCCTGATTTTTCAGTGGTTTTTTTGTGAGACGTGGCTTTTTTAGTGCCGGCGACTTTTTTTGGTGTAGGGCTATCTTGAGATCCTGCAATTTTTTCAGTTCTAATTACTTTTTGCGGATCAATATTATTTTGCGGCCCATCTGGCTTTTTGGAATCAGTTGGACCTGATGATAAGCCATTGCTATCTGGTCGGCTTGCTTGACTTGTGTCTCGTGAATTGTCTGCGACGCTGCTGTCTGCGGCTTGGATATCATTGGCGAACAAAAAACAGAAAATATAGCTAATATAAAGTATTTTTTTCATAGCGTAATCCTTGCTGAAACCGAATGATAGGAATTGGTTACTATTAGCCTATCATGTCTGGTATGATCCGCACAATATGAGTCTTGATTGAGTTAGTCGCATGTTTGTCATTACCGGTGGGGGCAGTGGTTTAGGGCGTGCATTGGCATTGGAATTGGCCAAGCGCAAGCAGTCTGTTTTGATTGTAGGTAGATATGAGCAAGCTTTGCAAGATACTGCGCAACAGGCTGAATTGATTGAATATTGCTGTGCTGATGTGAGTTTGGCTGCAGGCCGAGCTATTATCGCGCGGAAATTAGAGCAACGCACCAAGATCCTAGGACTGGTGCATAATGCTGGCGTCATTGATCCGATCCTACCTATGTCACAAATAACGGAAGAGGCATGGCGAACCAGTATGGCGACCAACCTCGAAGCCCCGCTTTTTTTGACGCAAACATTGTTACCTAAATTGAGAGAAGCGCGAGTCTTGAATATTGGTTCGGGGGCAGCCTATTTTCCTATTAAAGGTTGGAGCGCTTATTGTACTTCAAAAGCAGCATTAGCCATGTTAACGCGCTCTTGGCAATTAGAAGAGCCAGGATTTTTGATGGCTTCAGTTATGCCGGGTATCATAGACACCGCTATGCAATCTGCGATTCGAGATGCGCAGTGTATGGATCCTGAAAAACATGCATTTTTTTGCGAGCTCAAAGCTAGTGAGAGACTTTTGAACGTAGAAACTGTTGCAGCATTTTTAGCATGGTTATTGTTAGAACTGTCTCCTGAGCAATATATTGCAAAAGAATGGGATATTTATGATGCCAGTCACCATCCATTTTGGTTACGACCACCATGTAGGGTGCCTAGTATAGATTGATAGTGATGAGTGATGCTAGCGACGTGCCCACCAGACATGCTGAGCGTAGTACGAATGATAAAGGATAAATGATGACGAAAAAAAACGCTGTTCACAAACCAGGACATTCTACGCGGGAATTAACTTGGCGTTGTATCGGTTTGAGTATGATACTAGCTATGCTTTTGGCGATGTCCAATGCTTATCTAGCGTTAAAATTAGGTATTTTAGCTTCAGCATCTATTCCTGCTGCCATCATTTCGATGGGCGTATTACGGCTATTTAAAAATGCCAGTGTTTTGGAGCATAACGCAGTTCAAACAGCCGCGTCTGCCGGAGAAGCGGTAGCGGGGGGGATTGTATATACCATCCCGGCCTTGATTATTGTTGGGTATTGGCACCATTTTGATTACCTTATTAATGTCTTGATTGCCATATCGGGCGGTGTGTTGGGTGTGCTATTTTCCGTACCGTTGCGACGAATTTTGGTCAATGATCCTAATTTGGCGTTTCCTGAAGGGAAAGCCATTGCTGCGGTCTTAGTCTCAACCAATGAAGAAGTAGGGTTGCGTGATATCGTCTGGGGAAGTTTAATTGGCGGCACACTAGAATTGGCACAAACAGGTTTAAAATGTTTGGCTAGTGGTTGGACATGGTGGTTTAGCATCAAACGCCATATTATGTGTCTTGGCCTTGGATTTTCTGCAACCATGCTGGGTGCAGGATATTTGGTAGGATTTGATATGGCCTGTAGTATTGGTCTAGGCGCGGTGATTGCATGGTTGCTTGCCTTACCCGTTTTTTCTGCGGTCTACCCACAATTTTTAGTGCATGCAACGCCCACTACGGCAGGTTTGGCTTTATGGAATCAAGAATTACGCTATTTTGGGATTGGCGCTATGTTGTTTGCCGGGATTTGGACGTTGATGACGTTATTAAAACCCTTATTACATAGTATGCGATCTTCGTTACGAACGAATCAAAAAGTATCTAGAGCACGCACAGATCAGGATTTGCCTTTGTCTGCACTCGCATTGGGATTTGGCGTCATGATTTTGGTGCTCATTTATTTACTAAAAAATGTGTTACCGATTGCACAAATGGGATTTTCTGCGACGGCAGGGATAGGGATTATTGCTGTTGTGATGTTGTACATTGTGATTGTAGGCTTTATTTTCTCTGTGATCACGGCTTATTTTTCTGGGATGGTAGGCGTCACAGCGAGTCCTGGGAGTTCTGTGGTCATTGCTGGTATTTTATTTGCAGCCTGGATGTTGCTGTCTTTGATGACGAATGTGTTGGCTTTACCGCTGACTGCCACGCAGATTGCTGCAGCGCAAGCAGTGGTGATTGTGATTGCATCGGTTGTAACGGGTATTGCTGCCATAGCCAATGATAATAGTCAGGATTTGAAAGTGGGTCAATTAGTGGGTGCCACGCCGTGGAAACAACAGCTGATGTTATTGTTGGGTGTGGTCGTTTCTGCATTGGTGATCCCACCGGTTATGCAAATGATGTTTGATGTCTATGGGATTGCGGGTGTGATGCCGCATCCCGGGATGGATATCAGTAAATCCTTACCAGCACCTACCGCTGCCATGCTGGCGGCGATCACCGGGGCTGTGTTTTCACACGGTTTACCTTGGTCGGTGATGAATGCTGGCGCTGTAGTCATTTTTGGCTTGGTGTTGATGAGGCGATTATTACGACTTGAGCGTTGGTTTCATTTATCATTACTCGGTGTTGCGATTGGGATGTATCTACCAGTGACGTCTTCTTTAGCCTTATTGGTGGGCGGTATCATTGCTAAATTAGCAGAGCAACGTTTGGAACGAAAATCGTTGTCAACCTCTCAGAGTTTATTACAAAAACAGATTGGAACTCGTATTGCGTGTGGACTGGTTGCTGGCTCTGCTTTGATGGATGTATTCTTGGCTATTCCGTTTTCTATCCAGCAGAATGCTGAAGTTTGGCGAATTGTCTCTGAGCCTTGGGAACAGCATATGGGCGTTATTCTGAGTCTATTGGCTATGATCGGATTAGCTGTGTGGATAATCCGTCGAGTAGAAAGAGGAGAGTGATATGAGTGCTATCATCGTAATTCCAGCAAGATATGGCTCAACGCGCTTACCTGGCAAGCCCTTGGCGATGATCGCGGGGAAAACGCTGCTGCACCGAATTTGGTCGATTGCCATGGCAGTACAACATGTAGAGGGTGTGTATATCGCCACAGATGATGAGCGAATCAAAGCCCATGCGGAAAGTTTTGGGGCTCAAGTTATCATGACGCCAGTAGATATCCCAAACGGTACAGAGCGCGCGTTTCATGCTGCGACGGCCTTGGCGCAGACGCCAGAGATTGTTTTGAATTTACAAGGAGACGCTGTTTTAACGCCGCCTTGGGTGATTCAAGCCTTGATCGATTATATGCAAGCAAACCCCGTCGTGCCGTTGGCAACCACCGCAGTACGCATGACGCTTGAACAATACCAACAAATGCGCCAAGCAAAACAAACAGGCGCTGTGGGGGGTACCACCGTGGTATTTGATAAACAGGATAATGCGCTCTATTTCTCAAAAAGTATCATCCCTTTTATGCGTCAAATACCTGATCCTGCAAGGTTGCCGGTATTTCGGCATATTGGTTTGTATGTGTATCGGTATGCAACGTTAAAACAGTATCTGGCTTTGCCTCAGACTGAGTTGGAACAAATTGAAGGTTTAGAGCAATTGCGAGCATTGGAACATGGTATTCCGATTAAGGTGGTTCAAGTGGATTATCGTGGGCGGAGTCATTGCGCTATTGATAGTCAAGCGGATATTGATTATGTAAAAACCATTATTGCCAAAGAAGGTGAATTACTATGAAGTTAATTTTAGCTCGGCATGGGAACACCTTTGAGGCGCATGAATCGGCTTATTATGTGGGGAGTCAACACGATTTGCCGTTAGTGCCATTTGGAATGGAACAAGCTCAAGCGATTGGCCAAGCCTTACACCACCTAGGGTGTCATGTGACAAGTGTTTATACGGGTCCATTAAAGAGGGCTCGGAGCACGGCTCAAATAGCCTTGACGGTGATGCATTCCTCAGTTCAAGAGGTCGTTGATGAGCGCTTGAATGAATTGGATTATGGCTTGTGGAGCGGCTTAACCAGCCAAGAAGTTCGTCAACGCTTCGGTGATGCAGAGTATGAAGCCTGGGAACGCCAATCACAGTGGCCCGCTGGTGGAGAGTGGGGAGAAACTGAGCAAGAAGTCATGGCTAGAATAGGTGATTTTGTTAACGATTTAGTAAAGCATCATGCAGAGCAGGATACGGTTTTGGTGGTGAGCAGCAATGGTTGTTTACGGTATTTTTTAAAATTAGTTCCGGGTTTATTCGAACAATATGTGGCTCAGCGTCAATTAAAAATCGGTACGGGCCATTTATGTCAATTGACTTATGAACACAAGCTTTGGACCTTAGATTATTGGAATCAGGCACCAGCCAATTTGCTGGCTGATTCTGTGAGATGAGTACGACAGAACAAGATCAAGCATTGACTGAAATCCTGAAAATACAAGCTTTGCCCAGTATGTCTCAGGATCTGAAAACAATGTTACATACCAAGTTTTCTACGCCATGGCTCCCTTCTGAGACATCGCCTCAATTGATTGTAATAGGAGGGGGGCCGGGTGTAGGTAAATCATTTTTTTATGAGCATTTAAAAAAAAATCTGCTTTTGCCTGACGCACATTTTTTACATGATCCTGATTTATTATTACCAGCTATTCCTGACTATCAGGATGCTTATCGAATAGATCCTGTGCAAGCGTATCGATGCTGGGAGTTACCCGTACGGCAAATGAGTCATGAATTACTGTTAGAATCGTTAACGCGATGTCAATCGGTGGCATATGTGCGTACATTGGCTCATGCCGAGTCTTTAGCCTTGATCCAATATTGTAAAGAGGTACTTGGTTATGAGATCACTATCCATCTTTTAACCTGCACGATTGATGTTGCACTCCAAAGAGCCTTATCCAGACAATCTACTATCCTAAGACATCTAGATCCCGAACTTATTGTACAACGTCATCACACGGTAGCTGCATATATTCCGCAGCTACGAGATTTAGCTGATCATTATTTTCAATACGATAATTCATTCAACGAGCGCATGCCAACCCGTTGTGAGACGTAGGTAGTGAACCGCCGGAGTATTCTCTGGTAAAAAATCCCAAGATAGCTAAAGAGCTTATCCCAATGCCGATGGGTATTGCAGAGCCTCCCATGGCGATAGCCATGCCAACACAACAGGCGCTGAATAGAATGCAAACGAGAAATCGATTGCGAAAGGTATTAAAAGCAGAAAGCACAAATTGTGGATTCGCCGTGATGCGTGGTGCTGGCAGCTGAATATTAACTGGCTTGAGTCGGTCTATTTCTGGGTTGATTAAGGTGGCGTAATGCGACCCGCCGGGTATTCTATAGACAGCCATATTGATACGCGATGGCCTAGCACCACAATCGTCTCGATTGTCATACAGACAGCTCACCAAATTATCACCAGACTCACCATGAACTTGAAGATGGATTTGCTGCTCGGCAAAATACCAACCCGTCACTTGCAGATTGGTATTGCGCTCTAAACTTCCTAGATCTCCTAGCATGTCATCATCTGCAACGGCTAAACAATTCTGTAGATTGTCGAAGCGTATTTGTGAAATCCCGGCTTTAGCTGGGCGTTGTTCTTTATTTTGATGGATGTGTGCCACCATATCAAAACGCAAATAGGCGGCTAAAAGATAAATGATGTAGTCACACTGTGGCCGCATACGTCCAGGCCCATAGTGTGGCATATAATTTTGTATATAAGTCAGGGATTCTGGTGTGGCTTGTAGTGTGTGATAAGTATTTAAAAACTTGATGATTTTAGCATTCAATTCTTGCTTTTGAGCTAGAGGTAACCTCACTGAACCTTGACCAACAGGGTATCTAGGATCATTTGGCAATGCAGTATAGGGGGCATATTCTGTATATGGCTGTATATTATCATGATGCCTGGTATACAGTTGATATAAAAATTGATACACAAATTCTTGCTGATTGTGTAATAAGCCTTGTAATAGCAAACTTTGAATCATGGATCGAGGACCACAATTACCATCTCCGATAGCATCAACGAAAGCAGTATAGGCTGTCCGACGTGTAGGATTGGCTTGTTGCGTATGAAATCGATCCACTAGAGAAACGCTGTGACGTGGTTTCAATACCTCTTCTACAGGGTGAACGGTATAGCCAATTTTGTCAAAGCTCATTGATATCATCCAAACATATTTGTGGATAATTGTATCATGTTTATTAATATATGCACATATATAATATGGCCCGTTCGGGCTGAGGAAGCGCGTTAGCGCTGTCTCGAAGCCTAGGATTGTGCTTTAGGCT